>NZ_JAUBSH010000092.1:0-25996 GCF_036704705.1 Microcoleus sp. K1-B1
TTGAGTTACCTCAGTAGATATATTCTTTTTGTTTACTTATCTTAACATAGTTCGGTTTTTTTGCGCCGACCTACTTATGCTTGTCAATAAGATTGCACTTGTCACAGGTAGCTCGAAAGGAATTGGTGCTGGCATCGCCCTTGAATTAGCCAAATCTGGTGCCGATGTTTGTGTCAACTATTGCGATTCTCCAACATCAGCGCGAGAAATAGTCAACCAAATTAACTCTCTCGGCCGTCGCGCTATCGCGATTCAAGCAGATGTCTCACAGCGCGACGAAGTGGAACGGATGGTCGATACGTGCGAGCAAGAACTCGGTCCAATCGATATTCTAGTAACAAATGCGATCGCCAGCGTCCGAAACACCTTGCTGGAAACTAAATTTGAGGATTTACAGCGGACACTAGAAATAGGGGTGTACGGTGTGTTTCACGTATGTCAAATAGTCGCCCGCCGTATGGTGGAAAGGAAGGCACTCGGCTCGATTATCCATATCTCATCCCCCCACGCTCATTTTCCGTATCAGGGTGCGATTGACTACAACACCACCAAAGCAGCCTGTCATCACCTCGTTCTTTCGATGGCGAATGAACTGATGTGGCACAAAATTCGGGTCAACATCCTAGAGCCTGGGTGGACTGACACTCCGGGTGAGCGACGCTGGTACAGCGACGAATTGCTTGAGTCGTTCAGCAACCGAATGCCTCTGGGTCGGATGGGATTCCCGGAAGACTTAGGCAAAGCAGCAGTTTTCCTGGCATCTAATGCGGCTGGCTACATCACGGGTAGCGTGTTAAAGGTAGATGGTGGACTGTACATTGAGGGCAGTCCGAGTTTGACAGCCGAATCAGAAAATAAGTAGGTAGGTGGCATTAAACTGAACCATCTAACAGTATGGAAACAAAGCTAAGTCAGCCACGCTTAAGGCTCAGGATATTTTACGATCGTTTACTTAATTGCGTTTTACAGCGCCTACCTACTTAAAACACAGTTTGTTGTTGGGCTGTCTGCGCTCGATCGCAACAACAAACTTTGTTGAACTAGGCGCTAGCCTTTTCGTAGCGCTTGTTAATTTCCGCCCAATTAACAACATTCCACCAAGCTTTTAAGTAGTCGGCGCGCAAATTTTGGTATTTGAGATAATAAGCGTGTTCCCAAACATCGTTACCCATAATTGGATAGTTGCCCTCCATGAAAGGAGTGTCTTGATTTGCCGTAGTTGTAATCTCAAGTTTGCCAGCTTTATTACGGACTAGCCACACCCAACCGCTGCCAAAACGCTTGGCGCCGGCATCGTTAAATTTTGTTTTAAAATCGTCCACACTGCCGAAATTTTGCTTAATTGCTGTTGCAATTGCCCCTGTGGGTTCGCCGCCACCGTTGGGACCCATGATTTCCCAAAACATACTGTGATTTAGGTGTCCGCCGCCATTGTTACGCACGGTTGTGCGAATATCTTCCGGCACTTTGCTCAAATCTCGCAGCATATTTTCAGCACTCATATTTTTGAGCTGCGGGTATTTGCTGACAGCATCGTTGAGGTTTTTAACGTAGGCGGCGTGGTGTTTGTCGTGGTGAAATTGCATTGTTCGCGCATCGATGTGCGGTTCTAAAGCATTGTATTCGTAGGGCAGAGGTGGCAGTGTAAAAGGCCCCGGAGTTTGGGCGATTTTTGGGCTTTCTGCAATTGGACTTGCTTGCGATACATTATTTCCTGACGCTTGGCAAGCACCTGCGGTAATGGCTCCGACGGTGGCAGTCACCAAATACAAGAAATCTCGGCGTTTGAGAGTCATAAAAAGTACCTAAGTGAATTATTAACTGTTTTATCTCAGATTAAAGCAAAATGGGAGTGAGTTGAGAAAAAAAGTTGTATCGCCCGAATGGATGAGACGGATGGGCGATGGTTGTGAGAGTTTCTCAAGTATAGGCTAATTGTATGCGCGTAACTAACTCACGTGCTCCGGTTCACCAATCCGGTTTCTGTCTCGAAACCGGGTTTTTTTTAGATTATTCTTGGGACAAGCGCTGGATGGCTTTGCCTCCAAAAAGCCGATCGGCTGCTTTCAGAATACCGGGAATTTTAGCCGCGTGGGGACTGTGGGCAAGAGGGCGGCGCAAGTCTAATTCATCGAGGCGATCGGCTTTTTGACCTGGGAACCAGTGACTGGCATTACCTAAAAGGTTGTAGCGCATCTTGCAATAGTCGATCGTATCGTAAGCCTGCGCCAAATTCCACAGCCACAGAATCACATAAATATTAATACCTCCGGGAGTATTTTCGATAGTTGGTAAACCGACGTGCCAAGTCTTAAACCAATCTTCTCCTAATTTATCAATTGCTGCTTTTTCTAATTTTTCTAATATCGGTGGCAAAATTTCATCGGCTGTATCTAACAATTCTACAGCTTTAAGATGCTCGTTAAAATCTTCAGGTTTGGCTGCCCCCAAACTCAAAGTATGTACTTGCGGATGCGACAAACAAAACAAATCATTAAACACCATCGGACTCAACGGATAGCACAAGTCTACCAATTTTTGCGGCGGGCTGTAAAGTTGACCGCCTTTGTCGGAAGGACTGATAATAAAAACGCCCATATCGTGACGTTTAGCAGCTTCAATAGCCGGCCAATTACTTTGATTGATGTAGTACCAGTGCAAGTTAAGATAATCAAATTGATTAGTTTCAATTGTTTTGACAATCACATCCGTCGGGCCGTGAGTTGAGAAACCAATAAACCTAACTTTCCCTTCTGCTTGCAACTGTCTAGCCACATCCATGCAGCCACCCGGACGGATAGACTCCTCTAGCAATTCCCACGTATTAATGCCGTGTAGCGACAGTAAATCGACGTATTCCAGTTGCAAATAAGCTAAGGATTTATCAAATTCTTCGCGGAACTCTTGGGAGTTTGGTTTGGGGCTAACTTTCGTTTGCACTATCAACTTTTCGCGGGGAAAATTCGGGAAAATCCACCCCAGTTGCATCTCAGAAGTGCCGTAACCGCGAGCAGTTTCTATGTGATTTATGCCACATTCAATCGAGTAGCGAATCGTCGCTTCTAAATTTTGTTGATTGTCTGGGGGAATTTCATTGGCTGGCACGTCTTGCCATTTGTACTGATATCTCATGCCACCGCAGGAAAAGACGGGCATGGATAATTCTGTGCGGCCGAATCTGCGATATTGCATCATAAACAGTTGACAGTTGACAGTTGACAGTTGACAGTTGACAGTTGACAGTTGACAGTTGACAGTTGACAGATGAATCGCCTGGTTTTTAGGATGGAGATTTATAAACCACTCTAAAAATATTCCTCCGTCATACAGGAGTTTAAGCCCCTGAATTTTGACAATCAAAGTCAAGGTAAGCCCAAGTGCATTTAAATTGTATAGTCAAATTTAAGAAAAGTCTTGTGGGGAGTAGGGGTTGGGCGTCTCGCCCGCCCTAAAAATACAATTTAGATGCCCAACAGCTTAACTCCCATATTGCAGCATTCTCCTGAACAGGCAAGATGCCTGTTCCACAAAGAGTTTTTGACCACCAGTGGGGCAGTTTTGACTATTTAGAAATTTCCCGTACTACTGGTTTTCCGTCTTGGATTTCGCCGACTAAAACCAAATCGGTACAGTCTACAAACAAACCATTTTCTAACACACCGGGAATGTTATTCAAGCTTTTTTCCATTTCTCCGGGGTTGGCAATGTCATCAAATTTGACATCGATTACCATATTACCTTGATCGGTAATTACCGGGCCGGCTTTTTTCACGCCCATGCGGAGTTCGGGTTTGCCGCCCAATTTTTCAATGGCGCGCATTACTGGTGTTAATGCCATCGGTATAACTTCGATGGGTACGCGAAAAGTCGAACCCAATTTATCTACGATTTTGGAACTGTCAACTACTACAATAAATTGAGTGGCGAGGTAATCGACTACTTTTTCGCGGGTGTGGGCTGCGCCGCCACCTTTAATTAAGTTGAGGTGGGGATCTACTTCATCAGCGCCGTCAATAGCAACATCAATTCTGTCAATTTCATCTAGTGTTGTCAGCGGTACTCCGTACTGTTTGGCTAACACTTCGGATTGAAAAGATGTCGGCACTCCCTTGATATCTTTGAGTTCACCTGATTTTATGCGATCGCCCAACGCTTGAATAGTATAAGCTGTAGTTGACCCGGTGCCGAGTCCGACAATCATACCAGATTTTACGCGATCGGCTGCAGCAAAGCCGACTTGCTGTTTCATCAATTTTACGGGATCTTGTTCTGTGGTCATGTTCGGTACTCCTTAATAGTTTTAAGATTATACCATTTATTATGGATTTATTTAACCGCAGAGAGCGCAGAGAACGCAGAGAGGAAGAGAGGGAACTCGCAAATTATTTCAAGTGGGAACTTCTCTCTTTTTTCTCTGCGCCCTCTGCGTCCTCTGCGGTTAAAGAAAAAAAATCTAGTTCACAAATCGGTGGATAATTGCCACAATGAAAATCGGATTTCTCGATACCTACACTTGGGATTACAATATTGAAACTCCTTACCGCGAACCTTTGGGCGGCACTCAGTCGGCTATTTGTTACTTAGCTGAAGCGTTGGCTGCACAGGGAAACGAGGTATTTTTGCTCAACAATACTTCCGAGTCGGGGATGTCGCGCGGCGTTGATTGCAGGCGCAGGGTGGGGGACAAATCTAATTTAGAATTGCTGCGATCGCTCGATTTTTTAGTTATAGTCAATATAGTCGGCAAAGCGCTGGAAGTTAAGCCGCTTTTGGGGCATCGAACTAAGTTAATTTTGTGGATTCATAACGAACCGGGCTTTGTATTCCTCGAAAATTTAAAAAATGATCAAGAAATCAATGCTTGCGATGCCTTTGTATTTGTTAGCGACTGGCAGCGCGAACAATTTCACCGGCGCTTTGGGATTGACTCCAATCGCAGTTGTGTTTTAAGAAATGCGATCGCACCTTGTTTTGCTAACATTTTCGCCGATAATATTTCTATCCTATCTCATAAATCTCGGCCGCCCATTCTAGCTTACACCAGCACTCCATTTCGCGGACTCGATATTTTGTTAAAAGTCTTTCCAGAAATTCGTCAAGCTGTCCCCGGAACCAGATTAAAAGTATTTTCAAGCATGAAAGTACATCAAATAGACGACAATGATAACCAGCTTTTTTTTGGTCAACTTTACCGCCAGTGCCAGGAAACAGAAGGCGTCGAGTACGTCGGTTCCGTACCGCAACCCGAACTCGTCCGGCAACTGCGTTCAGTCGCGGTTTTAGCTTACCCGAATACCTATTTGGAAACCTCATCTATTGCCGTGATGGAGGCGATGGCCTGCGGTTGCCGGATTGTGACGAGTGAATTGGCAGCTTTGCCGGAAACAACTGCTGGATTTGCCCGTCTAGTTTCAATGTCAGGGGTGAAAAATTTTGCATCGATAACTAATTGGAAGCGGGCGGGCAACCCAGATTGGGAGGGATATACAAGGCGGTTTTTAGAGGCGATAGTCGGAGTTTTAAATGAGGCTACGGGTGCGGGTGGCACAAGTGCTGAAAATCATCTGAGACAGCAGGTAGAATATATAAATCAAGAGTGTACTTGGTCTGTGCGTTCCCGAAAATGGGTAGAATGGCTGAATAGTATTAGTGTAAAACCTGTAAGAGTGGCAGAGCAAATGATCGGGAATTCTTTAGTAGGTTTAGAGGCAGTGAGAGATTATTTTCAAAAGGGAAATTGGCTGAAAGATCGGGGTGATCTCGGTGGCGCCATCGAGAACTATCAGAAAGCTTTAGAGTTTAATCCAGGAGATGCAGAAGTTCATAAAAAGTTGGCGGAAGTTTATGTTTTGCAAGGAGAATTTGAAAAGGCGATCGCCTCTTGTAATGTCGCTCTTCAATTTCAACCCACTTTTGCTCCTGCTTACTTGACAATAGGCAATGCTTTGCAGAGTCAAGGCAAACTGGAAATGGCTATTCAAGCTTACTTGCAAGCTTTAGAAATTCAGCCGGAATTTGCTGAAGCCAGCGCGAATCTCGGCAGTATGTATTACAAGTTAGGACAATTGGAACAGGCAGCCAATTATTACCAAAAAGCTCTGACGATTAATCCTCAATTGTGTTCGGTCAATATGATGCTGGGCAGCGTTTTGCAGCAGCAAGGAAAGTTAGATGCAGCAATTACTTGCTATCAAAAAGTGCTGCAACTGCAACCTGGAGATGCCAGCGCTGCTGAGAAATTAGCGAGTTTGAGCGCACAAAAAGAGCGGGAAACTACTGACAGCAACTTTATCGAATTAGAAACAGAATCAGCGGAATCACAACCAGTATCTGTCAACAAAGATGAAGGCTACGGCTTGCAGCCTTCGAGCATCAATTTGCCGCCAGCACCAACCACTGAGACTTTAAATACTCCCTTTACAAATCCCGCCGAAGTTTCCGAACAAGTTACCTCGATCAATGTTCCAGATAGCGGACAGGTTGCCAATTTTCAAGAAGTAGAACCGTACAATAAACTAGCCGAAAACTTTTTAGTTCAAGGTAAAATTAAAGAGGCGATCGCAGCTTGTCAGCAAGCGCTAAAAATTCGACCGGATTTCATCTACGCTTACGTCACTTTAGGCAATGCCTTGCAAGCAGGAGGCAAAACTGAAGCTGCAATTCGATCGTATTCTCAAGCCCTACAATTGCAGCCAAATTTTGCGGAAGTGCGCGCCAATATCGGCAGTATGTATTTCAAAATGGGGCGTTTGGAAGAAGCGATCGCCCATTACCAGCAAGCCATTGCCCTGAGTCCAAATTTAGCGGGCGCTCACTGGAATTTAGGGAAAGTATATCACAAACACGGCAACATCGAAGCAGCGATCGCCTGTTTTAAAAGAACATCAGAACTCAACCCGCAGCTAGTCGGTGCAGACTTCCACTTTAACTTAGGTAATCGACTTTTCAGCCAAGGAAAGCGCGACGAAGCCATCGAAAGCTACGAAAAAGCGATCGCCATTAAACCGGATTGGGCAGAAGCCTACGGTAACATCGGCAGCGCGCGATCGCAACAAGGCAATCTCGACGCCGCCATCGCTTATTATCAGAAAGCTGTAGCTTTAAAGCCACATTTAGAAGTTTTGCACTTCAATATAGCCAATTCTTTTTTACAGCAAAACAAGTACGACGAAGCGATTACTAATTATCAAAACACTCTGAAAATCAAGCCCGACTGGCCGGAAGTTCACGCTAACCTCGGCAGTTGTTTTTCCATGCAGGGGCGGCTGGAAGAAGCTTTAGCCAGCTATCAGCAAGCTTTGGCATTAAAACCGAATTGGGCAGAGGTTTACTGTCGGATGGGACACATTCAGAAACAAGATAAGCCATTGGAGGCGATCGCCAATTTTGAAAAGGCGATCGAATGCAACTCCAAATATAGCGAAGCCTACCAACAATTGTGCGACTTGCTAAGCCATTCCACCAACCTCGCCGGAGCCCGTAGCGTAGCCGACAAATACTGCGAAAACTGCGGCGAAAATGCCCCAGTCATGTCAGCTACAGCCTACGTCTTTTCCTACCTGCAATCAGGTGTCAGCAAACAGGCAATTCAGAAACTCGAAGAAATCGAAAAACTCTGCTACGAAAAGGTCGAAACCTTTAGCGTAATCGAACTAAAATTGCTCTACGAAATCTTCCTGTTTGCAGTTTCTCACCTGCGAGACAACCGCGAAAAGAATGCCAGTTTCTACAGACTCATTGCCAAAGAATACTACCAAAAAGCCGTCCCTAAGCGCCAGGAAATTAACAGAAGCAACCTAGCAAATTATCAAACAAAAGAACAGCGTCCTTTAAAAATCGGCTTCCTTTCCAAACACTTCCGCCGCCACTCAGTAGGCTGGTGCAGCGAAGCTTTAATTCGCGAATTAAGCCACATTACCCCCCACGTTCACCTTTACGTCACGGGGAAACTCCACCGAGATGAGGTTACGCAGCGGTTTGAAGACATGGCGGGCAAGTTTTACTGGCCTAAAAAATATCCAAACGGCTTTGCTGATGGCGGTGAAATCTTCGCCGAAGTAGCGCAAGACAACTTGGATGTTTTGATAGACTTAGACTCGATGACAGTCCCAACAAATGTCGAAGTGCTGTATCAATATCCTGCGGGGATTTGCGTTTCTTGGTTAGGATTTGACGCACCCTACATTTCAGATAATCACTACTTTCTGTGCGACGAACATACTCACCCCCCTGGTGTTGAAAAAAATTACTTAGAAAAGTTAGTAAGATTGCCTGCAGGTTCGGTAGCAATTGGCGCACTGCAAAGCATTCCTGTGAATCGAGAGGCGATTAGAAATGCTCTCGGAATTGGCTTAGATCAGATGACTTATCTGTGCGTTTCGCCAGGGAGAAAAACCAATCCCGAAATGGTACGAGCTCAAGTTAAAATCCTTAAGGAAGTACCAGATAGTTTGTTAATCCGCAAAGGTCAAGGCGACCCCGATGTTATTCACAGCACTTACCGCGAAGAATGCGAAATTCAGGGAGTAGATTTTGCTCGGATTAAGTTTATAGGGCAAACCCGAAGTGAAGAAGAACACCGGGCTATTTATTATGTAGCCGACGTGCTTTTAGATTCCTATCCTTACAATGGCGGTACTCACAATTTAGAGGCTTTGTGGGCGAATTTGCCAGTGGTAACTCGATCGGGCGACCAATATCTTTCGCGGATGGGTTACGCTTTTCTGAAAAGTGCAAATCTTGATGTTGGTGCGGCCTGGAGTTGGGAAGAATACACGCAGTGGGGAGTTAAGTTTGGCCGCGATGCTGGTTTCAGAAATGCGGTGAAAGAGCATTTAGTAAAGTCTAAGCAGCCAGAACATCTCGCACCTTTGTGGAATCCTAAAAAGTTGGCTGAGGATATGTATGAGGTGTTTCAAAAACTGTTAGCTAAATAGGTGGGAAATTGGGCATTGGGCATTGGGAATTGGGCATTGGGCATTGGGCATTGGCATAGCAATCCCTCATCATTTATGAACTCCTTTCTTACTCTCTTCTCTTCCTCTGTGCCCTCTGCGCCCTCTGCGGTTCAATAAAAAAAAGAGATATCAGGTAGAGAAAAGCGATTTCTGGATATTTTTACCCAACGCCCACTAAAGTTTTGTAAAAATATCCATGAAAATGCGTAAAAATTCCGCGCCGAGTCTGATAGATAAATAGCTGATTCATAGTACCGCGATCGCACTAACTTTATGCCAGTTAGGGCGATCGCTTTTTTTTGTGGTGCCAGTTTGAAAAAGGAATGCAACTGTAGACAAGCTCCAAACGACCAGCTTCATCAGTCATTCCCAATTCTAAAATCTCAAATCTAAAATCTCAAATAACCTGACTACTGACTAATCACTAATAGCCACTCGATCGCGCCCGCCAGACTTAGCTTGATACAATGCCTTATCCGCGGCTTCAATCAACATTTTCGGGGAGTTTTGACTTTCCGAAACGCCCGCCACTCCTAAGCTGAGAGTCACACAATCACTGACAACAGACTTGATGTGAGGAATTGCCAAGGCTTTGACGCGGCTGCGGATTCCCTCCGCAACCGCCTGTGCAGCGACGACATCCGTATTTGGCAAAATTACCGCAAATTCCTCGCCGCCGTACCTAGCAGCCAAATAGAGGCGTTCTGCAGGTGCGTTTGTGCAAGCATCCCCGATCGCCCGCGCCACTTGCTGCAAACAAGCATCCCCGGCTTGATGGCCGTAATTGTCGTTGTAAAGTTTAAAACAGTCAATGTCGCACAGAATCAAAGATAGCGGTTCCGAAGAGCTCGACTGCTCCCATTCTCGGTTGATCACCTCGTCAAAACGGCGGCGGTTAGCTAGTTGAGTCAGACTGTCCAAATTCGCTAACCCGTCCAACCGCTGGTTGGCAGCAGCTAGCTGCTGGTAAAGTAAAGATTGTTCGATCGCGATTGCAACTTGAGTACCCAATTGACTCAGCAAATCCACATCAAACTGCTGCCACTGGCGGGGTCCCGAACAGTGGTGGGCAATCAGCAAACCCCACAACTTCGGCACTTGACAAGAACCGTTACCTTCCCTAGGTTCTATTCCCTGCTGAACAATCGGCACCACCAAATTTGCCTTCACCTGACAAGTCTCCAAAAACTTAAGGTGACACTCGCTCAAATTAGAAGCATGAATATCCTCTATGGCGCGAATGCGACCCTTTAAATACTGCCCGATGTAAGTATTAGCAAAACAGCAATCGTCAATTCCCATCCCCTTGAGTGGCATCCATCCTTCTGCAACCGACTCCACCACCACATCTCCGTTCCAGTCGGGTCGGAAGCGGAAAACCAGCACGCGATCGGTTGCCAAAAACTCCCGCACTTCCGCTACTGTAGTGTTGAGAATATCTTGGAGATCCAGAGAAGAACGGATGCGCGATTGAATCTGCCCGATCAGGCGTTCCCGTTCTATTTGTTGCCGCAGCGCGACTTGGGCTTGCTTACTTTTAGTAATGTCCCGACCTTCCGGCAGCAACAATACTATTTTGCCAGTTTCATCCGCGACAGGTTTGAGAGAAAAATCAACAGTTGCCGTCCGATTTACACCTTGAACTTCCACTTCATAGCGGACAAATTCACCTTTTGCCGATCGAGAAATCGCCTCTTGCAACTGTTCCTGAACTTCCTCAGAATCTCCCCACCAGGGCAACAGCCAAAACGGTTTATTTGCCACATCCCGTAGCTTAATTCCCGCAAAGTCCAGAGAAGTTTGGTTAGCTTCCAGCAGAGTGCCGTCCGGTTTCAATAAGCTCACAAATTGGAAAGAAGAATCAAAAATTGCCCGAAAGCGCCTTTGAGAATCTCCCAACATTGCCGTCACCTTTTCGCGAGAGGTAATATCGCGGAAGCGCCACACCCTGCCAATAATATTTTGTCCGACTCGAATCGGCTGCGTGTAGCGCTCAAAAGTGCGGCCGTCTTTAAATTCTAGAATATCGCAACCTTCCGACTCTGCATCGCTATAAAATTCTTTAACTCTCTGCAAAAAAGCCCTCGGATCTTTCACTTGCTTCGTGAGGAATGCCAGCCGCACCGTTCTATCCATTGAGTTTCTAACTTCTTCATAAATTCCCCACATTTGAACTAACTTTTCGTTATAACTAATCATTTCTCCGGCGGTAGTAACGGCGAGAATGCCGTCAGCCGTTGCTTCTAAGGTAGCGTGCAGCAGAGAGCGCGATCGCTCTAATTCTGCTGCCGTCAATTTGCGTTCCGTGAGGTCTCGGACTGCTTTCACCTGGACTAAACGACCTTCCCAAAATACGAATTTGCTGCGAACGTCAGCAGGAAAAGCAGTTCCATCTCGCTTGAGAAAAATAGTTTCACACACTGTATTGCTGGCAGCAGAAATCATTTGCGGCGCTTGTTTGTATGATTTCGGCGACAGTAGTTCCAGCAAGCTCATTCCCACCATTTCCGCCGGTTCGTAACCGAAAAGTTCGGCAAAATTGCTGCTAACGCTCAAAATTGTGTCGCGGTCAGCCACGGCAACTGCTTCAAAATAAGCTTCGCATTCGAGCAAGCGCGCTGCTGAGTGGCTGCTGCCATTTTCGCCAGAGGAATAGCTGTTGTTAATTAACTGTTGCAATTGCGTATTTGCCGAGTACAAAGCGGTCATGGCTTGCCTGTACATAGCAGTACGTTTTTCGACTTTTTGTGCGAGGCGATCGCGATATTCTCGCAGTTCTTTTTCAACTCTAATTAAATCACTAATATCTACGGCAAATACGATTACGCCAGCGACTTTACCTGTTTCATCGCGGTAAGGTATTTTATCTGTCCGCACCCAGCATTTTTGACCCGATGCTGTTGGTAAAAGTTCGACTTGCCCCTGCTTGGGAACGCCGGAATTGATTACTTCCAAATCTTCTAAATAATATTGCTCTGCTTCGTCTGGATAGATTTCATAAAAAGATTTACCTTCTAATTGAGCTGCGGGCAAACCTCTGGATGCAGCGGCGGCTTGATTAATTCGCAGCAGGCGACTTTCGGTATCTTTGAGCCAAATCATCGCCGGCACGGAATCAAAAATTATTTGCTGTTCTTGTTGCTGCAGGCGTAGTTCTGCTTCGGCTTGTTTTCTTTTAATTATTTCTTTTTGCAGTTTTTGATTAGCTTTTTTGAGCTCAGCAGTACGTCTTTCTACTCTTTCTTCTAGTTGATCGTAGTATTGGGTCAGCAAGTTTTGTTGCTGTTCGTGCCGTATTGCTTCTAATTTTAACTTTTCGCTAGCTGACAAACTTGAGGATACAAAATCTGCTAATATTTGGGTAAATTCGTGTTCTTCTTCCGTCCAATCACCGTGGGAACCCTGGCGTTCGGCGCTGACTATTCCCGCCATTTTACCTGCTAGCACAATCGGTACGTTTAACAGGGAAGTCGTGCCCTGATCGACAAAATAAAGACCGACAAGTTCTCGCGTTCTGGGGTCATTTTCTGCTGCCACTGTTGCGATCACACTTGCAGATTTTAAAGCTTGAAAATATGCCGGACAGTCGGCGGCTGTGATGATAATTTGTACGGAATGGAGTTTAGTATTTTGTTCGTAAAGGTCGATGCAGTGAAGCTGCGTTTTGTCTTCGCCATACAGCCAAATACTGGCTCGATCGCAGTTGACAATACTAACAGCGGTTTCTGTTACTTCGCGGATGAAGTCTTCTATATTTTTGCGTTGTTTAAGTTGACTTTTGGCTAATTTTGCGATCGCCAAAGTTGGACTGCGCCAATTTCCTCTCTGGTTGGGCGGCATGGGTGACTGCGAAGCGGCCTTAATTTCTTCGCAAACTAACAGTACAGCCGGCCGTTGGAAATTGGCAATTGAACGACCATTAGTATTTTCCTCTATTTTCCAATCTACCGCCGGCATTGCGCGCGCGGTAGCTTTTACCCTAATAATCCTGCCATCTTTGCAAGTCAAGCAGCCTTCCCAACAGGCAACTTTTGGAGTTGACGTACCGTTTTCCAACTGGGTCAATCCGGCAAATTCTGCCTGCATTTTGCCTTGCTCTGGGCAGTAAAATATGTTAAAAATTGAATGACAAATTAATTCCTGCGATTTGTAGGCGAGGCGAGACGCACCGAATTGATTGAGCGAAAAAACTCTTCCCAAAGCATCTAGAACGAAGTAAATGCCCGGAAAATTCTCGTAGAGAGTTCCATACCAATCTTGTTCGACTTGTTGGCTGCACGAAAGTTTTGCTGTCGCGAACTCGCCGTCCGTGTCGAGCAAGTGAGAATAGTTGGTTTCGGGGTTGCTTGAATTACTTTTTTTAGCAAACACTTTTAGCTTAACTCGACTGTAATTAATTTTACTTTCTGGAATTTAACTTTTTTGTGAAACTAAATTAAACCTGTTGTTTGAAAAAAGTTACAAGTTGTAACAAAAATACCACTTGTCCAGCGTGCTGGTTTTCGCTTCCCCATCCAACCACTGTGTTTATTTGTAGCTGGTACACGGTCTGCAGACGATATTTCCCGCTAGTTGCAATGCCAGCAGGTTTAGCTGCAATTACCCGGTCTGTACTTTTAGCATCCTAGACAATAAAAAAAACCGGCAATCAATGGTTTTAAGTATATATGATAACACTCAAATACTTAGTATTGGGACTGACCTACTTCGGATTCGGTTTGGGATATTTGCCGGGGCTGCGGATGAACCGGGCGGCGGTTGCAATTATCGGGTCAGCTTTTGCGGTGGCTTTGGGGATACTCGACCTGAAAACTGCTTGGGAGGCGATCGACCCCAGTACGATGTTTTGTGTTGGGAATGACGATCGTGAATATAGTTAATTTGACTGTTTAATAAATATTTATAATACTTGAGTTAAGTAAATCTTATAATGCACAATCGGCCACGGGCTTTAGTCCTATAGTTTATACTTAATCTTGTGCAGCAAACGCTAAGGAGGTAAGAAAGAGTGACTACCCTAAAACCCGCTGCGAAACCCAGACTTAATTCTGCGTTCAAACAACTGATGTCCTTACACTGGGTAATGTCAGCTTGCTATTTAGTGCTGTTTATTACCGGTACGTCTATGGCTCGATTGCCGGGAGAATTGTTTATTCGAGGCCCCCTTTACGATTTTCACAAATCCGTAGGAGTGCTGACAATGGCTTTGCTGACTTGGCGGATTTTAACTCTGCTCCGTGTATGGTGGAAAAAATATACGAAACGCCTGCCCAAGTTTACGAAGGAATGGTACAAAAATTTTGCTCTGCACGCAAGTTTGTACGTTTTTATGTGGCTAGTTCCGGTTGCTGGTTTCTTGCTTTCTAACTCTTACAAAAGTAACAATGTGAAATTTTTCGGAATTCTTTTGCCGGATCTGTTTCCGCAGAATTCCGCAATGGTTGATCTGGGAAGGAGTTTGCATTTTTGGCTGGCGTACACATTTTTAGCGTTCGCGATTTTGCATATTTTAGATCAGAAGAAAGTTGTGAGGGCTAATTGGCGCAGGTTGGCAAATTTTGTTCGCACTAAGTTTCCAAAGTCTCAAAAGGTTGGATAAATTTGCGATGGGGTACTATATCTCAATTGGTAGCCGTAAGGTGCAGGCTGCACACCATACATAATTAGTTGATGCGTCGAGGACTATTTATGATAAATTTACTGCAAAACTGGCTATTTTCCACGGTGATATTCTGAAACTTTTCCCATCGTCTGACTTCTGGGGCAAATTTATGGGTTGTTCTAATAAATCGACAGGCTGACTAATCGCCAAACCCAAATCGCTCTTTAATTCCAACTTTGCCTCTTCACCGTGACACTCGCAACACCGCAAAATCCAGACATTAGAATCATCTTCCGATTGTTTGAATGCCATCAAAACTAAATTTTCGGCTGACAAATCCAAAAACTTGCCCGCTGCAGGCAGAGTCTTGTGGGAAGTTTCCTCTAACTTGGGTAACACCTTTACTAGCAGCGGTAAATTCAACTCGTACCCCTGTCGAACTGTGCCGGCTTCTTGCCAATTTCCAGCATGGGGATACACTGCACAAGTAAATTCGGAAACTCCTACATCTGCTTGTTCATCCGGCCAAGTCGAACCCCGAAGCAATGTCAGCCGAATTCGATTCGGTTGAAGGTCGCAACCGTATTTGCAATCGTTGAGCAAACTCACTCCAAAACCGTCATTGCTGATATCAGTCCAGCGCAAAATCGGCACTTCCCATTTCGCTTTTTCGGCGGGTGTTTGCGGCTTGGTTGTGCGCTGAATCGCACCGCCGGGAATTTCGCAAGTTGCAAAATCTGCGTCTACATTTAACCCAAAGGCTGCTTTTACTAAAACGTGACTTTCTTGCCAATCTGCAACTGTCTTAATTTTCAGCATCGGCGAACCTATTTCTACTATATAATCTTGGCAAAACTCCGATTTGCCAATTTGTCGGACTACGCGCAAACTCTGCCGCAATTCTCCCTGCTCTATCCAAGCAATTTCTTTCAGTATGGGCGCTGGTAATTGATGTTTTTCATAATTTGGGTCGATGTTCCAAGCATCCCAATATTGACCGCTGTCTTGAAATGCTTGCAGTTGATTGCCGCCTGCTGCATTCAAGACTTCTCTGTTATTTACTTTATCCCAAATGCTGGATAAATCCCCAGTTTTACCGTCTACTGTTGCCCGAATAAATTCATTTTCTAAAACCATTTGTGCGGCTGCAAAATGCGTTTCTTGACCAGGTGTGTTTTTTTGTGCTATACCGTATGTAAGTTTTGATAAATCTGTCTTTTTTTCAGTTTCTGGACTCGCGGACGCATTATCCACAGTTTGAGCGTCTTCGCGACACAGCCAAAACACCTGGTAGCCAACGGCGGGGATATTATTTGCCGAGAATAACAGTGTAGATTGCGATTGCGGTCGATCGCCCCTGACAATCTGTGAAGCCAATCGCCGTCGAGAAAAATCGTAAATTTGCCAAACTGAATCAGCGGCATCGGGAAGCGTTACGGCGACAACCTCAGAGCGCGACCAATTGAGAGTATTGAAAATCAAAATCGGTTGAGCGTCGGGCTGCGGAGGATTCGGCAGAGAAATTTGAGCCGAGATTGCATCCAAAGAGTTTAGCAGGATTTCGCGACAAGTGCGATCGACCTCGGCAAAGGCTAGATTAGCATCCGCATAAACTTGGGCGATCGCAGAACCGGGCAAAATATCGTGAAACTGGTTAAACAAAATTTGTTTCCAAGCTGATTCTAACTCGGATTTCGGATAAACCGCGCCAGTACAAATCGTTGCCAGCGAAGACAGCAACTCCGCTTGGTAGAGCAATTCTTCGCTGCGGCGGTTTTGGCGTTTTTGGTCGGCGCGAGTCGTGTAGCAACCCCGGTGGAATTCTAAGTAAAGTTCGTCTTTCCAAATGGGAAGAGTGCGGGGAATAGTTTTGAGTTGTGAGATGGCCGGATTTGCATCCGAAATTGCCGACAAGTTTGACAATTCTCGCGCCCGCAAATCCTCCTGCTTATCCGATTTTGCCACATCGCTTTCCTGGGAACTTTCCGCAACTTGCGGCAAAAACTGACTCTCAATCAAAGACAAATAATCAACCGCTTTCGCAAACTCCAACTTCGGGAAAAAAGGCGACATTTTCCAGCGTTTCGCCACCTCCAACATATCACGAGTCGGGCCACCGCCGTGGTCGCCAACTCCAGGCAACCAAAGAGCATCTTGCAAACCAGTCTTAACTTGCCAGTCAAAAGCATAACTTGCCATTTTCACAGATTCTACGCTTTCACCAATTGGAGAAGACATCATACTAAATATTTTAGTACCGTCCAACCCTTCCCACCAAAACGCACCGTAGGGAAATTCTGTTGAATCATTCCACCGCAACTTTTGCGTCACAAAATAATCAACTCCACCTTGCCGCAAAATCTGAGGTAACTGCCACCCAAAACCGAAAGTATCCGGTAGCCAAGCCACCCGCATCAATTCCCCAAATTTTTCTTTTGCATAAAGCTGTCCGTAAAAAACTTGCCGCACCATTGATTCAGCGGAAATCAAGTTTAAATCCGGTTCTACCCACATCCCGCCAACAACTTCCCAGCGTCCGACGGCCACCTGTTTTTTAATCGCCGCAAATAAGTCCGGCCGATGTTCTTCCATCCAAGCATAAAGCGCCGGAGTTGAATGACAGAAAATCAAATCGGGAAACTCCGATTGCAATTTCAATACCGACTCAAAAGTTCGCTTTGCCGCTTCCCAAGTTTCCGGGACAGGCCACAGCCAAGCCAAGTCTAAATGAGCGTGACCCACCAAATAGATTTTACCTGTATATGATGTCAGCTCACCACTTTCTCCTATATATATAGATGTAGCATTGCTATTTTCTCCAACCTCAACAACCTCATCTTTTCTTCCTCCCTCTGCGGTCTCTGTGGCCTCTGCGGTTCCCTCATCTACATCCCCAGAAAAAGATGTCAGTTCGCCGCTTTCTCCTATATATATAGATGTAGCATTGCTATTTTCTCCAACCTCCGAAACTTCCTCTCTTCTTCCTCCCTCTGCGGCCTCTGCGGCCTCTGCGGTTCCCTCATCTAAATCCCCCAAAAAAGCCCGCAGATATCCCAATAAATTGTGGCGCAAAACAGACAACGAGCGATCGAACTTTTCGCGATCGCACACCGCCGACCAATCAATCAAACTCATCGCCAAATCAATCTCAGATTTCAGCATTTCCCCCTTGACAAACATGGGGCGATTTGCTATTGTTTCGGTGGAGAAGTATTGGAAATTTACATTTTCTAAATTTTGATTTAGCGAATTTTGCAAAATCTCTAATTCGGCCGCCACAAAACCCGGATCAAAACAAGAAGAGTCCGCAGCTTCGTACAAACAAATCGATCGCACTAAAGCGCCGTTATCGTGACCCGGACTTACCAACCGCAAAATCACTAAAAATTCATCTCCGGGATTTGCCGACGAACTCAACAAAACTCGATCGGCAAAATCAAATAAATCTCCCTGTCCGACTAACTCGCCGTTCACAAAAATTTGAGCATCTTCTGCCCACCAAGTCAAACTCAGCAGCAACCGCAAACCAACCACAGGATAGCCGTGCAAATTGTCAGGAATTACAAATTGCTGGCCCAAATACAAAACTTGTTTCCCCGACGGCCATGCAATATGTCCTTTGCTGTTAAGTTCGGCAACAGGACTGTTACAAATATTTACCGAAGAGACAGCCGAGTCAGAATCGCAGTACCTCCAACCAGACTGAACCTCCACTTGACTGAGGCGGCGCAACTTCTCGACAGTGGCAGAAATATTGTTGCTAGCAGGTGACACAGAAGCGCTCATTTTTAGCTAAAATAGGAATTGTGTATTAATCAAAAATCGGATTGAACTCACATCTTGCACTATTCTCAAGAACAGGCAAGATGCCTGTTCCACAAAGAGTGAATTTTCTTGTGGGTTGGGCATCCGGCCGCCAGTAAAAGGCTTATTGACATTGGTGCAATATCTTAGATCGAACCGCGAAGACGCGAAGGACGCGAAGAAATAAAGGTTTCAGAGGGTTTGAAGCTTCGATTAAGATATCGCTTTGATTTTACAGCACTATTCAGCAATTCCGGCGCGAATCAAAAATCTGAATTCAATAATTAAACTTATGTCCAACGGTTACTACGGCCCATACCAAAGCCGACTATTAAATTTTATATCGAAACAGTCCCGCCAAATCGCTGACAATTGCGATCGAACTTGGCGTCAAATTAAAGAAACAACTCTCACGGCGACCCAAATTCTGCTTTATCCAGCTTATTTGCTGGTGCAAAGTTCCCGAATGCTGGGCAGACAGTTGCGGGCATCAAGTCAAAAAATAGATTTACCGGAACTGCAAGAATTTGGCGGTGACGAAAATCCCGATTTGCCACAAAATTGGTATCAGGGGGAAACTTCCGACGAAAGTTCGATCGCCGAAATTTTGCACCTCGCCGAAAATTTACTAAACTCGTCGCAAACTGCGAAAACTTTAGCCAGCTTCCCGCTGTTAATTAATCAGGGAAATGCTGCTAGCGATTTACATCCGGCTATCAATTTTAGCGGACAAACCGCCAAGCATCAAACCACTTCCGTCTTAGAACACTCGCTTGCTATAACTCAATTAAAACCGCAACCGAAAGTTGAGGGAATTGCCAGTTTTATCCCCGCCCGCACTTTAGTATTAGTAGGAAAAGAAAATCATATCTTAGATATTTTGACACCCGAACAGCAGGAACTGCTCGAAGGTCGCATAACTTGGGAAGTAGCCAACTGCGGGCCCGAACGCCGGGAAATTACCCAAAAAGAATTAAAATTTAATCTCGGTTTGGAGTCGGCGGCCAAAAAAGCGCAGTTGCCGCCGATGCGTCGTTTTTGGGAATTGATGGCCTGGCTTCAGACGAGTCCGGTTGCTCTCAAAAGAAATCAGTTTGGAGAATCAATCCTCGCAGTTAAAAAATCGATCGACCGCAATTCCATCCTAGTCCAACAAGCCCGCGCGCAGATCGAAGCAAAAACCGCACTGCAGTCAATTGCGGCATCGAATTCCCTCGACCACAATACCCCAAAACTAGAAACTAATTTTAACAGCAAGTTCGATCGACCCCCTACTCCTCTCTCCTTTGTTACATTACTCGATCGCGCCGCCGTCAACATTGAGGAATTAACCCTCCCGCCATCGGCAAAAACAATCGCCGCACCCACAGAAGCCCCCGGAGTCAAAATTAATACATCCGGCACAGACGCCAATGTAGATTTGTCCGCCCGCGACATCCTCGAAAAATACGCGCGAAACATCGAACAAATGATTTGGTCGTCAGTAGACCACCTTTTGGGCAAAGAAACGGCAGCCAGTGATAATACTGAGAAATCAGTCGCGATTCAGTATTATTTGAAACAGCGACAAGAACAAGAAAATACACAAAATAGCCCAGAGGTCGATCGACCCTGGCTGAACTGGCAAGACTTATTCGGGGAAGCAGCACCCCAGCATTTAATCGACGGAAGTTCCGAACCAGAGGCAGTAGTTCAAACCCTCAGATCACAAGCTAACCCAAAAGTCAATCAGGAAATAGCAGAAGTAGGAGAATTGCCCGAAGGTCGATCGACCGCAGTCTCAATCTCCCCTTACCCCGAAGCAATTCACCGGCTGATCGGGCAGCTAAAACAGAGCTTGCTCACAAAAAGCTCAAAAAGTCAACCCCAACCAGCATCTGATTTAGCAGTTACTCAAAAAAATAGCTCTGCACTCGCAGCAGAATCAACCCCAGGGCGCGCGCCGGAAACCCAAGTGCCAAAAAACACAAACCCGAACACCCCACAAAACAGCCAATCCCCAGCAGCAATCACCGCGCCAACCAGCAGATACACCCCCGCAACCCCCGCCGCAGCCGAACCAAAAAATCCCAGCGCAGGCGTCCCACCCGAAGGCGAATACTTAGAAACAAAAGCAGAATCGATGGGATACATTAAGCACCCCCTAGAACAAGTGCTCGAATGGCTCGATCGAGTCATGCTGCGGCTAGAAAACATCGCCGAGCAACTCTGGAATTGGGCAAAAATCAACTTGCCCAAAATCCTCAAAAGCAAAGATAAAATTGACTAATCTTTAGCTTATGATAAAAAAGTTGCTGCAACAGCAGCAGCTCAGTATTATGCCATCTTTGGAGACTCCCACAGTGCTAACCCTCAAAATCGTAGTTAATGTAGTTGTTTTATTTTTTGTTTCCCTGTTCATATTTGGCTTTTTGTCCAATGACCCAGCCCGGAACCCCAACCGCAGAGACATGGAATAAACAAGTTATCCCGCCCGCTGGCTGGGGGGTACGCCACCGCAGCCCCCCAGCAAACCCGCAAACTCGCAAAAATTAGTCGAACAAAACTTGACCTCGCACCAGCAGCGAGGTTATCTTGTGGCGAAAGCAAGTTCTCAAATCAGCCATCTTTCGGCGCGCCAAAGCCACTGCAAATTTTAGATGTCAGATTAATGTCTAAACAGTTGCCTTTTAAATGCAAAAATTTTAAATAATTTGCACCCTATAAAATCTAAAATCTAAAATCTAAAATCTAAAATCGGATGACTTACCTGTTGTAACTATGCCCTATCCGGTACCGCCGCCAGAACCCCCTGGCATCATCTACATCGCAAAGCCAAAAAAAGTCGCCCTCACTGTCGCGGCAGGCGATGGAGACACCCTCCGCAACCCCGCAGAAATACCGGAACCAAGCCCAGATATCGTTCAACCAGAACCCACACCGGCCCCAGCAGAACCCGCAGCCACACTCCTGGACACTACCCCAGCCACGGATCAGCCTCCAGAAATCGCCGACCCCCTAGCGGAAGTGGAAAGCGGCGACGCAGTTCTGGGATTTCAGCGTCAGGCCCCTGTGGGAGAACCCGAAACTGCGGAAACTCCGAAAGATTCCTCGTTTACGGCTTACCAATTGGGTTCGGTAGAAAATGCCATTGCCATTCGGAATCGGGAACGAACCGCACAGGCGCAGAGAAAACAGGAGAGAAATCTTGCCGGAAAGCAAGAAAGTTGGTATCAGGCCCAAGGCCGACAGTTAGAAGATAACTCTCCCGAACCTGCGGAGATTCCCGTTCCAGAACCCGCGCTAGAACCAGCACCCAGCGGGCAACAGCAGTTCGACATTCCCGCACCAGGAACTGCCCCCGCACCCAGAACACCCCCCGCCCCGACACCGAAACCTAAACCAGCCGCGCCGGGAGTCCGCACCGCGCCTTCTCAGCGGACGGTTCCTTTTCCGGTGACTCCAGCCGATACTATTGAAGTTAAGGCTGACAGTCAAGAATTCGACGACAAGCAGCAAATTGTGACGGCGGTTGGTAATGTCGTTGTGCGGTTCCGGCAAACTGTGATTGATGCCGATCGAGCGATCGTCAACTTAGTCACCCGCCAAGTGGTAGCATCCGGCAATGTCGCCTATACCCGCGGCCAACAAGTAGTGCGCGGCCAGCGGATGGAGTTCAATCTCGGCCTCAACAGCGGCGCAGTCGAACAAGCCAGGGGCGAAATATTCCTGCCCGCAGCAGGTAGCGAATTGACGCCCACACTGCCGACAGATATTAGTGCTGGGACGATTCTCGAACAGCCGCTGAGCGATCGAATTACCAGCCAGCAGCCCCTGCGCGGAGTCAAATCCCCCGGTGCTGCTACAGTGACTATCGGCGGCGGCGGACAGCTAGCAGCCCCCCAAGTTACTGGTGCGGTCAACCGCGTCCGCTTTGAAGCAGAACGCATCGAACTCCTGCCAGACGGCGCAAGGGTAGCAACCAACATTCGGCTTACTAACGACCCGTTTTCCCCGCCGGAATTTGAATACAGGGCCCGGAGGGCGACGATTAGAAGGATTTCGCCCACTGCAGAGGAATTAGTCACAACGAAACCCCGCTTGGTGTTCGACAACCGGGTGAAAATACCCGTGTATCCCCGCAGGCAAGTGTTTGACAGCAGGCAGCAGAACGGCCCGTGTTTGACCTTTGGTTACGACGGGGGCGACAGAGGCGGTTTGTATGCTGAGTGCGGTTTTGAGGTGTTGCAAAACGGGCCGGTGCGGCTGACCCTGACGCCCCAAATTTACCTGCAGCGGCTTGTGGAAAAGCACGGCGGTAATCCGTTTTCTCCCGACAGCTACGGGCTGAAAGCGAAGTTGGGCGCTAGTCTGGGCCCGCGTACCAGGCTGGACGGATCGGCAATATTTCTGAGTTTGGAAGATTTCCCGAATTTGCCGGAAAACAGCTTTCGGGGCAATTTGCGCCTGCGACAGTTGATCGGCACTCACACTCTGGCTGCAGAATACAGTTATCGCGATCGACTGTTTAACGGTTCTCTCGGCTATCAAACCGTGCAGAGCAGTCTCGGCGCAGTCCTGACTTCCCCAGTCATCCCACTCGGAGGCACGGGCATCAATCTCAGCTACCAAGCTGGGTATCAATTTATCAATGCTGACACCGATCAAGCAGACTTGCTCGAACCAGTGCGGGAAAACAACCGCGTCGATCTGGGCCGTTCCCAAGTTAGCTTCGCCTTGAGCCGCGGTTTCAACTTGTGGGAGGGCGAACCGCTGCCCCGCACTCCCACCCAGGGTTTGAGGTATACGCGGACGCCGGTGGTTCCTTTCTTGCAACTGGCCTTGGGACTCCGGGGAGTTGGTACTTATTACAGCAGTGGCGATCGACAAAATTCCCTCGCTGGCAGCGTCGGTATTCAAGGGCAGTTCGGTCATTTCTCCCGCCCTTTCCTCGATTACACTGGGTTTAACGTGACTTATACCCAGGTGGGGCGCGACGGTATCTCGCCGTTTTTATTCGATCGCTTAGTAGATTTGAGAGTCCTGTCTTTTGGGCTTGTCCAGCAAGTTTACGGAGGCTTTCGAGTTGGATTTCAAAGTGCTATTAATTTAGAAAGCGGGGAAACAATCAGTACGAATTACACTTTAGAATACAGTCGCCGCAGCTACGCAATCATTTTGCGTTTTAACCCCGAGCGTCAAGTCGGCAGCCTGACTTTTAGAATTAGCGACTTCAACTGGAATGGGACTCCCGAACCTTTTTCCGGGGACGCGCGAACTGTAGAAGGAGGAGTGCGTTTATCCGATTAATTCAATTTGGTTATTAGTTATTGATTATTAGTTATTGGTTATTAGTTATTGGTTATTGCAACCAACAATTAATAATTAGCAATTAACAACGAACCAATAACAACGAACCAATAACAGCGAACCAATAACAGCGAACCAATAACAGCGAACCAATAACAGCGAACCAATAACAAATGACAGAAGTGACCGCAATATCTGCACAAGCAGCGGCTCTGCTGGTTCACTACGGTTTTGACCTAGGTGGCAAAAAAGCCGAGAAATTGGCGGGTGAATGGCTAACCAAGTATCCCGGCTATTGGCTGCGTTTAGCAGTGGTTGAAGCGCTTTATCAAGGCCGCTACAAGGCTGTTTCTGTGGGACAGCTACTGAGTATGTGGCACCGGATAGGTGAGCCTCTCTATCATTTCAATCGCGAGTTTGAACGCTTGGTCTGCAATAATTTTCCTCAAAATTTAACCGGGGAAAGTGCTGCTCAACTGCCACAGCAAGATATACTTTTATCGAACCAGGAAGCGGAATTTAGTGGGGCAGAGTTAGATTTTCGTGGGCCGTCAGAGGCGCAACTTGATGTGGCGCTTCATGCAGAAGTCCCAAACACAGAGGCAGAGGAAACAGGAAAATTGCCTGCAGCGGACGATCGCACAAAAGAAAATACAGAATTTGTAGTATATGAAGATGTGGCTGTTACCGCCCTCGCAGATCGAGCCGAACCTGAGCAAAAATTAGCGGACAAACCTGTGGCAAAATCATTCCCAGTTGTCAAACACACTGATTTTCATACCAAGTTAAAAGCGATTGCCCGTGAAGGCAGAAGAAAGAAGGGAGAAAGCAGAAATAGGGTGTAATATTGATTCCGGTTGCACCGTCCGTGATTGTTGACGGTTGACTGTGAATCAAAAAACTGAAAATTGCGCTAATATTTGTTGGCAGCTTGATTCCACTTGATCGGGAGGATGAAGTGGATAATTGATAAGCTGTTGTGGCATTTAAATTGTATGTCAAAAAAAAATTAAAGTCTTGTGGGTTGGGCGTCCCGCCCGCCCTGAATATACAATTTAAATGCGCGACAGCTTATAATAGCCTTTTTGATTTTAGATTAAAGAATTAGGAATGACTGATGAAGATCGTGATTTCGATCTGCCTACAGTTGCATTTTTTTTTGGAAGTGGTGTAATGTTTGGGAATGACATAGTTGTTGGTGAGAGTTAAGTTTTCGGACCTCCTCCCATCCGAATTTCCGAACAAAAAGAAGCTTGTTCCGTACCGTTAGCTTGCTTAACAATGCTAGTCCGCAGCCGCAGGTTGGGCATGAGATACCACAGCCTTTCTTCGGCATGGAGAGTGTCTGATTCTGTAATCAATGTCAGTACGTCGTCGCCCATCACGTAGCGGCTGTTACCCTTGTCTTGCAACACTTTGCCAACGCTTGGATTGTCGGGATTGGGTACGATCGCTAATATTGTAGAACCGATTTGTTTAGCTTTGTCGCGATCGGGAATACCATCCCAACTAATCCGAACGCTGGTTAGCCCAGTTGAGGCCGGGTTAATCGAGTGTTGTTGGCAAAGTTTGACGACTGCTGCATCGGTAGCTGTCAGTAGTTCTATTTTGAGGTCAGATTTACCGGCCTGCAATTCCCCAGAATTGAGATTGTGTACTGTACGCTGGGAAAACCATTTGCCTGCACTTAACTCGAAAAACTCGATAACATCCATGAAATTTGTCTCTAAAGTCAATACTGCTTTATTTGCGATCGTGACTTGCGCGCTATGGAGTCAGAAACCCGGTTTCTTCCTACGTACCTAGCAGTCAAACCAATGATTTTGTCTAGAAACCCGGTTTAAGAGTGCAAGTCCTTTTCTATATTTTAGAGGAAGGGGGCGCACCTGCAAAGCTTTCTGAGAGCTTTGGGTAAAACAGATTGCAGAGGCCGTTGAGGTACGAAACCCAACCAGGGGGACATCTGCCTCGCTGATGCGGCCGACTTGACAGAAAATTAGAGCATCCGCCATCATATTTCGTTATAAAAAGTCTTTTTCGCACATTAAATAGGATGACGATACCTGAAATTTTTTACCTTTGACCGAAAGCATCCAGGATACAAGCCCCCGGATTCATCCGTCCAGAAATAAAAAACTTGTATCCGAGAAACTTGCCCCCCGAATTTATCCGTGGGGTCAAGGCTTCAATTCTTTAATCTAAAATCTAAAATCTAAAATCGATTGACAGTGTTGATCGATCGACCATCATCGCCCCAATACCAGCTATGTTGGCTCTCCTGAGTTTATGGTGTAAAATGTACCTACTAATACATTTACCGTTATGAGCTTCCATCTAGACTATC
>NZ_JAUBSH010000093.1:0-5080 GCF_036704705.1 Microcoleus sp. K1-B1
GTGTTTTTACATTTTACATAATTCTTGCATATTACTTTTATAAGTATTTCTACTTATTGCATAATTGAGATGCTCCCTTTTTTACCGAATCTGGGAGTCATAACCAAATATTTCGTAAAAAACCCGGTTTCTGGACCCCCATAATGTCGCTTTTAGGCGAATCTAGATCCCCCTAAATCCCCCTTAAGAAGGGGGACTTTAAGAACACTTCCGGTCCCCCCTTCTTAAGGGGGGCTAGGGGGGATCTGGATTTAATAGTTAAACAGCAGTCCCCGATCGCGATAAAAATATCGATATCCAATCCACTATTAATAAAAACTTACTCTGCCTCCCCAATTAAAGTAAATGCCGCCCAATTTCGCGGCTGGGGATGAGTTTTCATCGTAGTTAACATTGCCTGCCGAAGTGCCTGTGCTTTGTCGGGATTATTTTGTAAATTTTGATAAAACGACTGCATTAATTCGGCAGTCGGCGCATCGGGAACCGCCCATAAAGAAACAATCACACTCGGCACTCCAGCCGAAATCAAAGCGCGCGACAAACCAATCACCCCATCCCCGGTAATCCTGCCTTCTCCAGTGTTGCAGGCACTCAAAACGACTAAATTTGCTTGCAGTTTCATATCGAAAATCTCTTCTGCAGTCAATAAGCCGTCATCGCTACCAGAAGGAGCCATCGCGATCGCACTTCCCAATCCGCGCACATCATCCAGCAATCCATGCGTTGCTAAGTGAATAATAGATGCTTGGGGCATTTGTTGGACGATCGCAGCTTTTGTCCCTTGTGCGCCTATGATCGCTTGAGTATTGAGCAGAGGTGCGATCGCGATCGCTTCAGCTTCGGCTCCAGGTAGAGGAGACAATTGCTGTTTGGGCTCTCCCGGATAGGCAGACACACTAGGCATAGTGGGATTGCCCAATACTAGAGCCCTGCTGCTGTTGACTGGCTTCTGTGCTAACTTCTGTCGTTGTTGTCGAGTCAAATCCAATACTTGAATCGAGGGGGCGGTGAGAATAGTGTGTTTTTCGATTAAGTAAGTGCCGTTGGCATCTTGCAGGGCGGGGAAGGGTACTTGGAACAGGGAACCTTGGGGAATGAAAACGACATGGGCATTGGGGTCTTTTGGCAAAAGCGTTTCAATTGGGTCAATCAGCAGTTGATGCAGTGTTGGTAAGTTGGGTTGGGGTTGAGTGGAGCCAAAACTGCTGCGACTGCGAACAGCCAGGAATTCTTGATTGCCAATAATTAAGTTGGCTAGAGAGGCGTTGTGTTTTTGCCACAGGGGTTTGAGGTCTACTTCGCGGAAGGTAATTTCACCCGTAGGTTGAATTACCCAAATGTAGAGCGCAGATTCTCGCCCTACTTGTTGGCCCTGAATCTCAAACATCTCGTAGATGATGGAATACTGCACCAAAGTGGCGTTCTGTGCTTTGGCGATTTGGCGGATTTGATCCTGGTTGGGAGCAGTGGCGATGAGCGAACTGACATCACCAGAGGATAAGCGCTGTGTCAGGAGATCGACAAAGGCACGGGCACGTCCCCGTTCGGCAATTTCTAACGCGGCATTGGGGTTATTCTGAGCCACCCGGACTTGTTGCAGAAGGTTATAGGTGCTGACTTGTCCTTCAAAGATGGAGACTTTATTCGCGTCGTTGGAGCCGAGCATTTGCCGCATCGATTCCCAAACTTGAATGGCATTCACGAGCATTTTGTCAGCTTCTGTTGGGTTGCCAGCTTTCAAGAACGCCACTCCGAGGTGGTTGAGTACCCTACCTTCCCCGTTGCGGTCTTTAATGGAGCGGGCGATGGCTAAAGTCTGCTGTCCATACTCAATGGCTTTGGCCGAGTTGCCCAGAAAGTAGTAAGCATCTGCCAAATTACCCAGTGCCACACCCTCCCCCTGGCGGTCTTGAATTTCGCGGGCGATGGCTAACCACTGCTGTGCATACTCAATGGCTTGAGCATAGTTGCCCAGATCAAGGTAAATGAGTCCCAAACCGCCCAGTGCCACACCTTCACCTCGGCGGTCTTTAAGTTCGCGGGCGATGGCTAAACTCTGCTCTGCATACTCAATGGCTTTGGCCGAGTTGCCCAGAGATTTGTAAGCGGTTCCCAAATTGCCCAATGCTTCACCCTCCATCTGGCGGTCTTGAATTTCGCGGGCGATGGCTAACCACTGCTGTGCATACTCAATGCCTTTAGCCGAGTTGCCCACAGAGCTGTAAATCATTCCCAAAAGGCGCAGTGCCACACCTTCACCTCGGCGGTCTTTAATTGCGCGGGCGACGGCTAACTGTTGCTGTAAATACTCAATGGCTTTGGCATAGTTGCCCAGAGAGCGGTAAGCGAGTCCCAAAAGGCCCAGTGCCAAATCCTCGCTCTGGCGGTCTTTAATTTGGCGTGCTAGGGCTAACAGTTGCTGCGAATACTCAATGGCTTTGGCATAGTTGCCCTGAGAGTGGTAAGCACCTCCTAAATTCGCCAGTGCCAAACGTTCAATGTGGCGGTCTTTAATTTCGCGTGCGATGGCTAAACTCTGCTGCCCATACTCAATGGCTTTGGCAGAGTTGCCCACAAAGCGGTAAGCGAGTCCCAAATTAGCAAGTCCTGCACCCTCACTGTCGGGGTCTTTAATTTCGCGTGCGATGGCTAAACTCTGCTGCCCATACTCAATGGCTTTGGCATAGTTGCCCACAGAGCGGTAAGCGAGTCCCAAATTGCCTAGTGCCACACCTTCACTTTCGGGGTCTTTAATTTCGCGTGCGATGGCTAAACTCTGCTGCCCATATTCAATGGCTTTGGCATAGTTGCCCACAGAGTAGTAAGCATCTCCCAAATTCGCCAGTGCCAAACGTTCAATGTGGCGGTCTTTAAGTTCGCGGGCGATGGCTAAACGTTGCTGTAAATACTCAATGACTTTGGCATAGTTGCCCACAGAGCGGTAAGCATCTCCCAAAGTGCCCAGTGCCACACCTTCCCCTTTGCGGTCTTTAAGTTCGCGGGCGATGACTAAACTTTGCTGTGCATACTCAATCGCTTTAGCATAATCGCTCAGAGAGCGGTAAGCGATTCCCAAACTGCCTAGTGCCCAACCCTCCCTTTCGCGGTCTTTAAGTTCGCGGGCGATCGCTAACAGTTGCTGTGAATACTCAATGACTTTGGCAGAGTTGTTTAAAAAGTGGTAAGCAGATCCCAAAATGCCCAGTGCTTTACCTTCCCCTTGACGGTCTTTAAGTTCGCGGGCGATGGCTAAACTTTGTTGTGCATACTCAATCACTTTGGCATAGTTGCCCAGAGAGCGGTAAGCGATTCCCAAAATGTCCAGTGCTAAGTCTTCCCTTTTGCGGTCTTTAAGTTCACGGGCAATGGTTAAACTCTGCTGTGTATACTCAATCGCTTTGGCCGAGTTGTTCAGAGACAGGTAAGCGAATCCCAAATTGCCCAGTGCTGCACTCTCCTCTTTGCGATCTTTAAGTTCGCGGGCGATGGCTAAACTTTGCTGTGCATACTCAATCGCTTTAGCATAGTTGCCCAGAGAGCGGTAAGCATCTCCCAAAGTGCCCAGTACCGCACCCTCTCCTTGGCGGTCTTTAAGTTCGCGGGTGATGGCTAAACGTTGCTGTGAATACTCAATGACTTTGGCATAGTTGCCCAGAGAGCGGTAAGCATCTCCCAAAGTGCCCAGTGCAGCACCCTCCAATTGGCGGTCTTTAATTTCGCGGGCGATGGCTAAACTCTGCTCTCTATACTCAATGGCTTTGGCATTATTGCCTAGAGAGTCGTAAGCGAATCCCAAAAAGCCCAGTGCCCAACCTTCCCCTTGGCGGTTTTTGATGGCGCGATAAATTTCCAGTGCCTGTTCCCAGGAATTCAGCGCTGCTCTTAATTGACCAGTCTTATACTGTTGAAGCCCCTGCTTCATTAGCCGATCGCCCTCTGCTTGACGGGCATCCGTAGTTTGAGCAACAACCGGAAGTAGAGAGTGGGAAGGAATGTAAAAGGCAACAGACAAAAAGCAAAAGGCGAGGGGAAAAAGGAAGCCTGATCGCACTCTACAATTGCTGGATTTAAGCAGTTTTAGCGAGAAAGATTTCATAGGATTTAGTCTTTGGATTGCGAAAGTTAGCGCTGTCCTTGGCGCTGTTGTTCGATCGCCCTAATTTGTCGCAATCGCTCGCTCCAATCTTTCAAAGGTTCGGCTTCCGAACTAGCAAGAGCATCTAGCAATTCCAGCACAGGAGCTTGGTTTTGAGAAGTCTCAGAGGCTTTGCGCGCTTCGGCGATCGCGTCATACCACAGCCCAGACTCCGCATACAGGTCGATCCGCTGTTGGGGAGTTTGCGCGGCTGCAAGTTGAGTCTGCAACGACGCCGCAGGCGCAACGACTTGGATTTCTGCCGCCGCCACCACATTACTCGGAGGATCATCCGGATCGCAGACCAACACCACTTGCCACTGATAGGATTGCCCGATCGACAGTTGGGGCAGATTTGAGGGCAAAGCAACCGACATAATCCCCGGCTGACTCTGCATCTCGGTTCTGTAGAGCAGTTGTCCCGTGCGAGTAAACAGCCGGAATTGCAGCGGACGAGGAGGGCTATCGGGTACAAACCAGGTAAAAGTCGGATGCCCAGAAATCGTCTCTCCCACATGGCTAAACGGCACTAAGGCAGTCAATCTCCCCGATGAATTACCTTCACAACCGCCGCTGCGAGTGGTATTCGTCCCCGTTTCTTTCGGTTTAGAAGGGTTTTCAGGAGGAGTGTATTTTGCCAGCGCTACAGGGGCGATCCATAACGAAACACTCAGCATTAAACTCGCAATGCCCGCAGAGTAAACGGTTCGACGCTTCAACTCGTGAGTCATCATCGCAATCCCCTGTGTAACTATTTCTACAGTAATCAACAATACAAAAACACAATAGAGGACTGCCCGCAAGCGTCGTTTGCGGGAAGGTGCAAAGATATTGGTGTCAGCTTAAGGGCAAACCCTCAGTCCGGCAGTCCGGCAGGGGTTTAAACCCCTGCCTCAAAGCGAAAGTCGTCTTCAGACGACTAATGAGTTCTTCAGTCCTCTCAAA
>NZ_JAUBSH010000093.1:5180-25897 GCF_036704705.1 Microcoleus sp. K1-B1
GATGACTAATGAGTTCTTCAGTCCTCTTTGAGAGGACTTTCGCTATGAGACAGGGAATTCATTCCCTGGCGGACTGCTGGGTGGGCGGGAGGACTGGGTGGACTGACAGCAGTCCGCCAGGGGTTTAAACCCCTGCCTCAAAGCGAAAGTCGTCTTCAGACGACTAATGAGTTCTTCAGTCGTCTGAAGATGACTAATGAGTTCTTCAGTCCTCTTTGAGAGGACTTTCGCTATGAGACAGGGAATTCATTCCCTGGCGGACTGCCGGGTGGGCGGGAGGACTGGGTGGACTGACAGCTTAAGTTGACACGCTTTGGGCATTGCCGTATCCAGAGTTGCCGAGTTGTCGATCGTTATATCTGAGCTCTTGGACTATTCTCAAGAACGGGCTCTCCGGCCCGTTCCACAAAGAGTGAATTTCTTGTGGAACGGGCCGGAGAGCCCGTTCATAAACGATTTGACAACGGTGAACCCAACCAATTACCAGAACCACCGCCGTTTCGCTGACCAAGTTAACTCGCACACTGTCCCCTTCGGTTGATTCGGGTAGCGCCGAAATGCTCCACCTAACTGTTTGGCTAAGTTCTTTGCAAGCTGGGTTCCTAATCCTGAAGATTGAAGTTTAGGGTTTGGATCTTCGGTTGTTTCCCTGTCTCGATCGATTTGGGCCAAGCTAAGCGTTTCTGACTGAGACGGTTTCCCCCTACCATTATCCGCCACCCGAATCACCTGCCGATCGCCTTCTTGAGTGCAAATTACGGTCAAGCGAGTCGCTTCGATCGCGTGTTTGCCGACATTGCAGAGCGCTTCTTCCAGAAAGCGGCAGAGTGCTCGCTTGTGTTCCAACCGCAGATGCGAGGTGTTCAAGGGATCGAACTGCACAATTTTGAATTTGAGCGTTTTGAGGTAAGGCAGTTCTTGTTCGAGCGTGTTGCAATAGACTTTGTAGAGCAATTCATGCAATGGAGCCTGCAGGGCCAATTCGATCGCACTTCCCATGCGAAGATGCGGTTCATCTGCGATCGCATCTCGCTGCACTGAGCCGTAAACTGCCCGCAATTCTTGATTCAAGCGTTGCAACTCCGGTAGAAATAACGGCGGTGTGGCTTCTCCTTGAGCAGTTCTCAAAATTCCCACCAATGTTTGTAACGGGCCGCTATGAATTGCATTAAAGGTCTGCTCGATCGCAAATTGACGTTCCTCCAACCGCAGTCGTAGTTCCTGTTCGTGGCGATAAAATAACGCTGCCGTCAACCCAGCCCCATTCAACACGAGTACGAGCAATACAGGTACGATTGGCACCCACCATCCCAAAAGAATGAACCAGTAACAGAGCGCGATCGGGCTAATACTAGCGACTAAGAGCCCGATCAAAATTTTCCAGGGCGATCGCAGAAATCGTCCCAAACTCATCCCCAAGAGTCCCCAGACCGCAATCCAGAGCGTTTCCCAGCCCTCCCCCCAAACCTGAAGCAACGCTCGCCGATCAATCACCGCGCTAATCATCTGGCTGGTTTCGTGGGCTTGCATTTCGACTCCGTAAATCCGTCCGGGATTGATACCTGCGATCGCACCCGAACTTGCTAAATCCTTGGCGCTAAAAGACATCATCCCAATCAGCACAATTTTGCCTCGAATCCAGTTCGGATCTACTTGTCCCGCCTTGATTTGCTCCAGGGAAAGCACGCGAAATGGCATTGTCCCGCTGCGAACATTCAGTAAAATTTGGTTCCCGCCTGCATCCGCCCCCACATATCCGCCAGAGTTTGACTGCACTCTGGTAAATTCAATGCTGCCAAAGCGCATCGCCTCCCGATCGCGAATTCCATTACCTAGCTTAATTCCTCGGGTTGCTAAATAGAGTTCTGCCAGCCGGAGCGCGAAGGAAAAACGGTATTCCTGTCGATCGTTGTTAGTGCCCAATAAACTGCGGCGCTGGTAGCCATCCGCATCGAGTACGAAATCTGCAAAGCCAACCTGTTCGGGTGGCAGCGCGGGCGGAGGTGCGACGGTAAAGCCACTGCGATCGGGCAGTGCAATCTCCACTCCGATCACATTCTTGCTGCTGCGAAACACCGATGCCAGTTCAGCATTACCCGGTTCAACCGGAATATCGCGGACAATATCCAGCCCGATCGCGATCGGTTGATAGGCCTGCAAGCGTTTGAGTAAATCGGCAATATCGCGATCGGGAATCGGATAAGTTCTAGCGCGTTGAATATCCTCCTCAGTGATGCCGACAATTACAATCCGTTCATCCATTGGCTCAGGAGGACGCAAACGCAGAAATCGATCGAACGCAACCAACTCCCAAAACTGAAGCGCACCGCTCAATCTAGCCATCATCACAGCGACAATCACCATCAACCCTGGAAGCGCTCCTCGTCCCCAAGTCGTGACGCCCGCTTTCACTGCTTGCCATTGATCGCGCTTCATAATAATGTCCGGTTGAATAGTTATCATACTTTTGTACGACTGTTTGGCCGATGCCCGATGCCCGATGCCCGATGCCCGATGCCCGATGCCCGATGCCCGATGCCCGTACAGGATTTATAAGTAATTAACCAGACTTGATATCACTAATCAATCAATCCTTCTTCCCTAGCTCGCACTTCCGTTTGAATCCGCAGATTCTTATCATCATCAGGATACACCTCTAGCACATCTCGAATCTTAGTCCAGTAATACTGCACAGTGCGTTCAGAAACATTCATCCGTTTGGCGATCGCAGTATCCTGTAAGCTCTCGTGAAAAGCAAATTGCAACACCTGCATCCAGGCGGGTTTGAGTTGCAGCCCATTGCGGATCTCTCTGGGTGTATAAATCCGCTCGTGCAGCGCCCAATCAACCATTGCCAGCAAGTCTTTCATCGGCTGGCTCTTATCGACAACTGTGAAGCCGCCCATGTGATTGTCGATCGACGGTTTCAGCCAAACTAAAGTCCGAACATGGGCACTCTGCACCACAATATTCAGACTCGGATACTTATCCATCAACGTTTTGAGGAGTTGAAGCCCTGAATTCGCTTGCGCTATTTCGCCGGTCGTCTCTGGCATCACCAGATCCACAATCACCAAATCCGGGGTCCTCTGCGCTATTTGCTCAAGGGCTGCCTGAGCCGTCGGAGCCGTCAGAATGTCTGCCTCTGGATATTCTTGCTTCAGAATGTTAAGCGTGCCACCTAACACCATCGCATGGTCATCCACAAGTAAAAATGTTCGTGTCTCCGGTTGAGGTAAAGTCTGGGGCATAGTTGATTAGTTGCCACACAACATCGTCAGTTTAGGTAATGCGTCAACCCATTTTAGATTTAGGATTTACGATTTTCGATTTGTGACCTAGTTGAAACTAGGGGCTTTCAACCGCTGAAATTCTCATTCAAAATCCCAAATCCCCAATCTAAAATCGTCTCGGTCATCATCTTACAATAGACGAATTACCTGGCTTCCGTCCTGCATCTGTCCGCCAACTGGGGTTGTGGATGTCCGCAACGAGAATTGCGCTTTAGCGCAATTCTATTATAATCTAGCTGTCGAAGCAAGAAGAAAAATGATTTTATGACAGCAGAATGTTCGTATCAAGCCAGCACGTACAATCTGGAGTTTGAGGGAGAAATTCAGCGGTTAAAAGCTCAAGTTCACCTCAGTTGGGAAAAGGAAGCGCGCACTTTAAAGTGGTTCGGTTTAGGTGACGGGATGAATGTTTTGGAAGCTGGTAGCGGGCCGGGATTTTTCACCGAAAAACTGTTAGAATTGCTGCCAAACAGTTCGGTAACAGCGGTAGAAATTGACCCGGTACTGCACGAAAAAGCAGTAGGATATTTGCAAGACAAAGGGGGCGATCGAGTAAATCACGTCCAAGCGTCGGTTGCGGATACTGGTTTGGCGGCGAACACTTTCGATTTTGCGATCGCCCGTTTGCTGTTCGTTCACCTCCCAGAACCCGTCGCAGCAGCTAGAGAAATATTCCGCATCTTGAAGCCTGGGGGAAAACTGGTGATTATTGATAGCGATGCGGATCTGTTTTGGCTGACAAATCCACCGTTGTCAGTCGAGATTGTCAGGGAGAAATTCAAGCAGGTAATGGCATCGCGGGGCGGCAATTTATCCGTCGGGCGAAATCTGTGCCGCATTCTCCAAGAAGCTGGGTTTGGTAGCGTTGATTTAGAAGCCGTTGTCAGCCACAGCGATATCATCGGAATTGAGGCGTTTCAACCTTTGCTTGACTCCGGCCCCATTTTACAAATGGTCAAACAAGGGTTGATTTCGGAGTCGGAAATAGAAAGCTATCTGGTTTCGCGGGATGATTTTGTAGCTGCGGGCGATCGATCTATGATGAGTTTTTGGTTAATGGCTTGCGGGGAAAAAAGCAATAAAATTCAGACACATCGTTCACACAATATTGATGTCCCGTCGCAGCAAAACTTCTAGCACTTTCGCTACATTCCCGCTAAAAAAGCCAACTTATCTAACAGCAAACCAGGAAAAAATTCAGAATAAATTATCCCCTCAGCATCAGATTAAAGCTGCACGTATAGCTCTAGAATCCTCTCATATCAAATCCGGTAGCATCGTCGGGCGTCAAATCTAGTCAATAGCCAAAAATCACGTATCGTGCAACCGGATTTGATCTAATTCATCTGCGTTAATCTGTGTTTATCTGCCCTCATCTGCGGTTAAAAAAAGAGAATTTATTAACCGCAGATGACAGCGGATTGACGCTGATTCACGCAGATGAAGGAAGATAGATAAGAATAATTTAGTAACTTTACACCTAAAAGTCTAACAAATCGTTGGAGCCGATCGCGCAAAGGTTGTTTGTGAGAGCCAATGGTTGTCGGTCACATTTTAGCTTAACCAGTCAAGCCGTTAGCGAAGCCCTCGTAGACGATCGCACTTTTTACCAACTCCTCAGCATTCAACCCACTTGCCTAACCCCATTAAGAAACTCTGTCCTTGCCTCAATCCTTGAAGGCATTAAAACGCAGCGTACCAACAATTCTAAATCCAACTCCGGGAGCAACTCACTTCTTGAAATTTGCTGATAATCATCCTCGCGTAGCCCATAAACAGAAAGCCGATTATTTTCCCAAAACCAGACTTCTGGAATGCGAAGTCGCAGATATTTAGCTAGTTTATTTGTGCTACCGCTAGTAATCGTTACTTCCACGGCTAAATCGGGATGCTCTTTTCTTGAACCTATATAATAAGACTCGTCTGGTTCAAATGATACATCTCTTGCCCGGTCTCTGCGAGTTGCACTCCCTACAGGAATATATTCAATTCCCATTTCACAAAAGTAGAGTTGTAGCAAAAAATTAAGAATACAACTGATTGTCTCATGTGCTTCACCCAGTGTCATAAACTCGATCCACCCATCAAAATAAGTTATCCGCAAACCCGGAGAGTCTGCCATCAAAGATTCAATCGCCTCAAATTGCTCCCAAGTATAATAACCGGGGAGAATCAATCGCTGTTCTGCAAGCGTACCTATTTCTTCTAAAAGTTGTGCAGTCACAGGTATCACCATCCTATTTTAAATATTACTAACCCCTACCCAGCACAAACCAGGCAGGGGCATTCACTCACATTCTAACTTAATGAACTAGCTCGATCGCCCTTTTAGTCAACGCCTCAGCAGTCAACCCATTAAACGCCATCAACTGACCAGCACTAGCAGTAGTTTCCCCCCGCTTCCAAGCGAAAGTATCCCGCTTGCAATTGCTGCGGAGCATCACAGGTTCCAACATCCCAGAAGCACCGCCTGTCACGCCAATCAAGGCATCTCCGCCAAACAATTCGGCAAATTTCTCATCGCTCAAAAAGCCGCCGTCAGCTTCGGAACAAGTATCCCAAGCAACATCGCTAGCACGATACAAACGCCGAGGATTCACAACAGAAACAATCCGCACTCCAATCCCTTCTGTTTCCAAAAATGCCGCCGCTTCAAACACTGGCATTAACGTCATGTCGCCGACAACTGCAAACACAACTGTCTTATCTCCTGCTATTTCGTGCAGCACTATTCCACCGTCTTGCAAACCTTGGCGAGTCTGTTCAAAAGTAGTGCGAATTGGCAGCGGCGACTTGCTCGCAGTAATCACAACTCCCTTATTTTTAGCATTCAAAGCCCACTCGTAACAAGCTTGAATGCTGTTAGCATCCGGTGGAAACAAAGGAAAGACATTTCCGTTCCGCATCATCGCCGCAAAATAAGCCTCAATTTCCGGCCGTTGGTGCGTCCAACCGTTGCGGCCTTGTTCCAATGCACCCGCTGTAAATAAGGTGACAGTTGCCGGAGTTGGACGGCGCAATTCTGCCATTGCTTGGGTTACAGTTTGCCAAATTGGTAAACCGTTGATGGCAAAAGATTCGTAAGAACACCACAAACTCCGCGCTCCAAATAGCGATAAACCTACGGCTAAACCAGCGCAAGCATCTTCGCTCAAAGGTTCGTAAACTTGACCGTTGGGCGATTGATTGTACAGGTCATCTGTCGTAGGGTGAATAATCTTGAGAGCTTGGTTGATATTGGCAATTGCCGATGCTTCATTGCCGTCAGCATTAGTGACAAGAAAAGTACGATCGCGCTCGCCGACTTTCCCTACCAAACGTCCCATTGCTGTTGTCGAAATCTTCGGTTCTCCCCCAACTGCAAATTCTTCTAAAGGCAATTCGCCTAAATCTGCTAGCGGCAATGTAAACTCAGTCACAACTGTTTTCGCCGCCGGCCCGCCGCCCGCACGCTCGCAATTTGTCCGCACCAACTCCCAAGCAGCAGCAGTCAAAGCGCGCTCTTTTAAAGCACTGATAATGTGCGGAGCATCCAGCGTATCTTTCGGATAAAGGTTGTGAGATTTTGCTCCGCGCGCGTGGACGCCGGCACCTTTCAACTGTTTGATAATAAACGCAGTTAATTTGCCGCCGAGAGCAGATTTTGCCGCTTTATCAACTCCTTCTAAAACAGCTTTGGTAAATGCCATCCGCTGTTCGAGCGAAAAAGCAGTGCTGTCAACATAATCTTCCGGTTGATTTTTATCATCAAATTCCTTAGCATCAACTAAGATAACTTCTTCAAAACCGTTGCCTTGCCAATAAGCTATCATTTCAGCATTAGTTTTAGTCGAAACCATGCTGTGATGTTCCTGAGAATATCCGTTCCAAACCAACACAGGCAAAAAGTTAGTAACGCTGGGATAAGCAGTGTGGAAATGTGCCATGCTGCTCATCGGATAGGGTTCGCCCATGCCGCCGTCGCCTATTGTGAAAGCAAACAGTTTGTCGCGGTGCAAAAGCGCTCCTGCCATTGCGAAATGCTGCCCTTGTCCGAGGGGGCCGGCCGGTGCTAAAAGGCCGGGAATAAAACCGGAAAGATGTCCTAACAAACCGTCTTTTTCTCGGAATTTGTCGCGCACTTGCTGCACGTTGAAAATTCCCATATCCTCCAAAGATCGATCGAGAAACATGGCGCTGTAAAATCCCGGTGCGTGGTGTCCGACTTCGGTGACAATGTTCTTGTGTCCGAGCATCACCAAAGCCGCATAAGCCTCTGCTTGGCTAGCAAAACCCCCCGGATGTCCCGATGCCTTGCTGGCGGTGACTTGCAGCGTCAGGTAGCGCAGGGCGTCTGCTCCCAGCATCGTTTGAAAGACCGCGACGGGATCGGCAGGATCGGCGATCGACTTGCTCCCCTCGGCGATCGCAGGTGTTTTCCCATAAGTATCAAAACCAGGGACTGTTTCAGAAAAATATTGAATGCCTTCGCAAAAAGCGGGCGTTGTTGACGTTGCCTGCGGGGTAGTTGCTGTCATGCTTGATACCGGAAAAATTTGAATTGGATTAATGTAAGAGTAATTTTATAGCTTCCGTGTTCCAAAAAATCATGAGTTCTATTATGTCAGTGATAAATAAGTAATATCAAATCCGTTAGCATCGGAATAGTAAATTCGATTTCACCGTTGACTGTTGACTGTTGACGCCGTGAACAGTCAACAGTCAACATCATGTATGAGTGTAACCGGAAATGATATAAAATATGTCAACTTTTCCGCTAATAAGTAGTTGTTTGAGAACCCCGACTTATTTTAAAAAAGTCGGGGTTCTGTGTTTACCGATTACTAATCCCTCTAAAATCTTAAATCGCAAATCTAAAATTGTTCCAGCCGTTCCCGGACATCGATATACGGCACAGTAACGCTTTCTGAAAGAGAAGGCACAGCCTTTTGATTCCGCAGCCAAACAAAAAAACTGCTAAGTGCAGGAGTCGGATCTTGATCGCGGCGCAGCGTGTAGATCAAACCTTCGCAAGGCCCATTAACGCGGCTACTCGTGCAAATCGCTTTCTGGTTATTTACAATACCCACAGTCACATAATTTAGCTGTTTATTGCGGTTATAATTCTCAAGGCGCTGAGTCACTTGTTGGCAGCGAGTTAGAGGATCGTAGCCCGAACTAGAAAAGAAATTAGAATTCCAGCGAATCCAAGGCTCCCTGAACCCTTGCGGATTTTGATACACAGTCACCGGCTCGCCAGTCGAGGTATCGCACACAAATCCTCCATAACCCAGAGTCGGCTGGTTTTGATCCGAGGCGCTGCTGATAGAAAGATTGCTGAGAATATCAAAGCCGTTACGCTTATTTTGTGATAGCAACGTCATAAAAGCATCGATCGGGATTGCCGCATTCAACCCCGTTTTTATCTCCTCAATCTGACCGTTCCACTGACTCCTAATTGTGCCAACAGTATCCCCCTGGCCGTGAATTCCTACCACCCTGCCATCAGCATCAAATACAGGCCCGCCGCTCATCCCGCGCCTGGTTACAGCTTGGTAGCGCAGACGATACCCTGATGAGGCGCTGCCCAGGCGAGAAGAGATGATACCAGTAGTAAACTCAAGTTTTCGTTCAAATCCCGAAATTGGCAGCGGATAGCCAGAAACGTAAATAGCAGAACCAACAACAGCACGTTCTGACTCGCCCATTGGTGCTACTGGATACTGTTCTCGGCTCTGAAACTGTATCAAAGCCAAGTCTATATCCCTGTCATTTTTCGGTAGGCGCTGTATTCTAATCGCAGCATAATCCTTCTCCAAATGAGTGCGAATGCTGTATTTTTGAGCGAGGCTTGCCACCACATGATTAGCTGTCAGAACAGTGTAAATATTACCCTGTTTGGCAATAATTACTCCCGATCCACTAGCAAAAAAACCCAGCGTGTTGTTGACTTCCACAGTTGTCAACGTCGCTAGCTGGGCAATTTCTTGGGCTGTTTTGGCACAGGCAGCATATTGTTGGCTAACAACCGCCGTCACTGTTAATGCACCTGTCAAGATGATTGTCAGCGCGTCAAACCGCAAACTCCACACATTCATCGATAACTCCCTAGATGAAACGAGGCGAACTGCAAATATATACTAATCGGAATTCCCCAACTCGACTTAACCATTTTCTCCAATAATTCCGCTGTTGGTTCACTTCCATCTTCAAAAGCATAGACGCCAAAATTTAGATCTCAGATACTTGCCCCTAAAGTTAATCCCAACCAAGAAACCTTTGGCATTAAAAATTGGGTCGCCACTCATACTGATTTTAACCTCATTTGTATAGCCCAACCTATAACCTTGAGGCAAAGATTTGGGTAGCAGCACCGAAACGAAGCCGTGTCACCGCCAAACCCCCAACCTCAGCACCCGCAGGAAAGCCCACTGCCAGCATTGCCTCAGATATTGATCTTGCCTCTAGGCTTAATGGTGCTATTTTATACTCGATCGCGCTGCGAAACAAAACGATCGCCTGATCGATATCGCCCAGCAGCCTCAGAACTCCTAGCAGTGGGTAGAGGAGGCCGTCGTCGGTGACAAGTCCGATCGCCACAACCTGCCAGTTAGTCAGCACTCTATAGGTGTGGCCCTGCTGCCGGACGATCGTCCCGGAACCAGGAGATATTCCCGTCGGGATGCGTACCGCTGTTTGACGCGCCAAATTTTCCACCTCAATCCTTGGAATTGGTGATGGGATGGAAAATTTGCCAATCTTTAAGGCTGTCCGAACGGTGGGGAAAAGGGGGTAGTTGCGCCTCATCATCCATGTTTTCCCCTAGCTTTTCGCTGACATCAATGTAAGGAATTTTACTGGTTTCATCAAAAGACGGCATCCCGACATATCCTTGGCGCCAAGCCAACAAATTATACAAAGAGCCGATCGGGTCTTGGCCGGGTCTGAGGGTATAAATCAAATTTTGACACCGCCCATTGACTTGATTCGCCGTGCAGATGACGTTCTGGCCGTTCATTTGGCCCGCAGTAATGTACTTAAGCATTCGTTGGCGGCGATAGATTTCGAGGCGTTGACTCACTAATTGACACCGAGTTACCGGATCGTAGCCAGAACCGGAGAAATAATCGGAAGTCCACTCAATCCAAGGCTCTACAGCACCGTGAGCGTTTTGGTACACCGTCACCGGCGCACCAGTCGAGGTACTGCACCAAAATCCACTTTCCCCCGGTGCTCGCCGACCATAACTCGGTTGAGACGCAACCGTTATGCCGCTGAGGGCGCAAGCTGTTGCCACCAAAACTTTTTTCAATAATTGCTGTTTCATGATTTTTTCACTGTGTTTTATGAGATTCGGCACAAAAATCACCGAATGCTGCGATAACACCCTTGACACGCCTGTTCGTTACAGATCCGCTGACTGAGGAATTATGTGATTCGCGACTTGACCAGAAACCAGTTTTTTTTACGAAAACACTTCGTTGCAGCCGTTATGCCTGGTTAAAAAACCCGGTTTTTTTGCTCTTGATGCGTAAGTTTTGATATTGTTCGCGACTTGTACGTTCCCTCTAACCGCGATTTCGGCGCTGTTAAAAAAGTGCTCCGAAGCCGAGCTTAAAATGCGCGCACCAGTCTGAATTCTGTCCTCATTACTACTAATCAAACTCAGGCTTTTACCAACCGGAAAGAGGCTGTTCACCTCAGACCTTGGAAAGGATCGAGTTGCAACGGTACATCACACCACTGACAAGGTATTTGATATCACTTACGAGCTGGGTCGCGAGCTTGATCTGCTGAGACAGGTACACTGCTGGGTCATACCAGCGAGGGGTAAAACCCCTCTTACCTGATCTAACACTAAAATCCACGTATTAACAAGAACTCTTAACTTGTTTTCATCTCCGTACTGCGGGAAATACTTCTAAGTGAGTGTAATCAGGGTCTAAGTGCTTTCTACCACCAAAATTCACCCTCCATACACTGACGTTTAGTAGAGTATTAAAACTATGAACCGTATCTGCAAACAGTTAGGATATTTAGGCGTTTCGTTAATTTTGATAGGCGGTAGCAGTTGTTCTAGCTCAGATGCAGCTACCTCAACCGAAAACCAGAGGCAACTCTCAGCAAGCGCCCCTCAGTTCCAAAACCTACAGCTAACGCGAAATCAAATTGAGGCTCGTTCGAGTCAATTAACGCAGCCTTCTAACTCTGTTGCCTCAGTTTTAGGCAGTGCTGCCCTCTCAGAAAATACTGCCACCGTTACGGTTTATAAGGTAGATAATTTGTGTCAAACTCTGAAGCCGGAAACAGTTACAGGCCCAGAGAACCAGTTAATGTCATCGGCGGTTAATGAAGTGTTAAAGCAGCAGATTTTCGATAGTCTTGGTTTGGCTGGTTATCGCCTCAAGATCGATCGCGACCTCGGAATAGCTACCGTGGATCTGCGAGCCTCCGGAAATTCGCGGCAGAAATTGCAAAATCTGTCCAGTTGTCAAATGTTAGGTTTGTTCGGGGGCGTGCGCCAAACTTTAACCAGTTATGCTCCTTGGCAAATCAAAACTGTTCGTTTTACAGAGCTTGGAGAGGATATTTTGAGCACCGTTCGAGAATAAGCTATTAAAATTATTGGATATGGGACTTACGCAATTCTCCCCTTAAAAACAAGGGTTGGGAGCGATTGAATAAACCTTCAAACCCTTTGAGATTTGTTGATACTGCTAAGTCCTGTGACCCAAACCCCGGTAATTCCTATGACACTACCTAACGGCCCCACAGCTCCACCCCTTGTGCAGCTAATTCAATGGATCGGCGATCCCCTGACATTCATGGATAAATGTGCCAAACAATACGGCGACATTTTCACAGCTCAAGTGAACAACGGGAAACCATTGGTGATGATCCACCACCCGCAAGCTGTCCAGGAGATGCTCAACAGCAAGGCGTTTCACGCTCCAGGCAGCCTGAACAGCATCCTAAAACCCTTGATGGGAGAACAATCCATGATTATGCTATCGGGAGAAAGGCACAAACGCGAGCGCCAATTATTGATGCCACCATTTCACGGGGAACGGATGCGGAATTACGGCCAACTAATTTGCGATATCGCTCAAGATGTTGCCAGCAAATGGTCGGTCGATCGACCTTTTGTGGCCCGCAGCGCGATGCAGGAAGTCACCATGCGGGTAATCCTGCAAGCTGTCTTCGGCATGGATGACGGGCCGCGATTGGAAGAGATCAGGCCCCTACTTGCCTCAGTCCTCGATATGACGAGCTCTCCCTTGCGATCGAGCATACTGTTTTTCGGCTGGATGCAGCAAGATTGGGGCTCTTGGAGTCCTTGGGGACGCATGAAACAGCGGCAGCGGAAAATTGACGAACTGATGGACGCGGAAATTGAAGAACGCAGACTCCAACCAGACGCCAACCGCACCGACATTCTCAGCTTAATGATGACCGCGCGCGACGAAAACGGCCAACCAATGACTAATGAAGAATTGCGCGACGAGTTGATGACGCTGCTGTTTGCAGGCCACGAAACCACAGCAACGGCCCTAGCTTGGGCATTTTACTGGATTCACAGTTTGCCCTCGGTGCGCCAGAAGTTGCTACAAGAATTGGACAGTTTGGGGGAAAATCCCGACCCGATGGAGATTTTCCGCTTACCTTACCTGAGTGCAGTTTGTCAGGAGACGCTGCGAATTTACCCCGTGGCAATGCTGACGTTTGCGCGAGAAGTTCTCACGCCCGTGGAACTGATGGGACATCAACTCGAACCGGGAACGGTTGTCATCGGGTCGATTTATTTGACCCACAGACGGGAGGATTTGTATCCAGAACCCCTGCAATTTAAACCGGAACGGTTTTTGGAGAGGCAATTCTCGCCTTATGAGTATTTGCCCTTTGGAGGTGGCAGCCGCCGCTGTATCGGCTTGGCGCTGGCACAGTTGGAGATGAAACTGGTGCTGGCAACGATTTTGCGGGATTTTGACCTAGTATTGGCCGAGAAAAAGCCCGTACAGGCCAAACGCCGAGGGGTGACTTTAGGGCCGGCTGGCGGCGTGCGGATGGCACTGCTGGGGCGGCGGATGTCGCAGCAGAAGCGTGAACCTGTCGCTACTGGGGTTTGAAGTCGCAGCAGTTGCAGCGGGCGATCGAACTTTCAGCTTTGAGTGCAAACAATTTAGCGAGAATGTGCGATCGTCCGCCAATACCACCATTTTTTGTAGCACCTGCTACAGATAAACAGCTAGAATCCTTAACCTGTAAGCCTCCCCCTCTCAATTTTCAAATTCTCAGTCTAAAATAATAGGAGCCTTGCAAACACAGCCTGAAAGCAAAAGTGGGTGATTGCAATAGTCCTCTTGATATCTCAAAAGCCTCCCTGCCATACTTTAAAAACATATGCATACCCTGTTATTCAGCAAGGTCGGAAGCGTGTTGGCATTGCCCGCAATCTTCCGGCCTCTTTATTTTTTGGGCTACTTCAGGCATTGGGTACAAGATGCAGAAGGCAAGGCAAAAATATAAATTCTCCCCCTGTCCCCATCTGCCCCTCTCCCCAATCTAGAGCTTCTGCCTCTAATTCCAATAGAATCCGACAGCAAGTTTAAGGAATCACTAAGGAATAATTAATAACTTGTTAAATCAGCTCCTTTTGCCCTTCTCTCAATCTTCTGTTTTCAGAAATTCCGATACCGAGACAGACTTCGGGAGACTCTCCAGATCTTGAATTTCGCTTTCGTGGGCAAAAAACTCGACTTCTTTGTCGTCAATCTGGATCTGATAGCTAGCGGTAGCTGTCACAACCCGTCGCTTTTTTTTATCTTCTATTAAAACCCAACACACGACAGGTCTTACCCATCTCTCAACGTGTTGGCTTTGCTTCGTACTCCCAAAGGCATACCAGCCTTTAGCTTCAATAATTTGAAGCACTTTAAAATCGTTACTTGCCATATATTTCTATCGCGTTAACTTCAGTATTCTTCTTAGATAGAACGGCTAGCTTGCTAGGAATGGCAAAGGTTTGACCATCCCCAGCCGCACTTGACAACCTGATTTTTGGTCAGGAAGCGGGTTGGTAGGGCCTTGTCTGCGTTGTTGCCTGCTAAATTTAGTGCGAGCTTTTTGTACTCTCCCACAATTACCGTAAAGTATCTATACAGCATCCTCAAAAATTATTCTCGCATTAGCCTCAACAGCAGCCAACTAGACCTTAGCTAGCTGCATCTAAGTGGATGCTAACTACTTCTAACGCCTGGTTGGTGAGAGCGATCGGCATACAATCCTGTTAAGAGTTTTTGCTGCAATCAACTATCATCTTTACCCGATGGGGTAAAACTTAACTAGAGGTTGCCGCTTTCAATTCTAAGCCTCGGCGCGCCTAATTCCTAATTAATTGTATGGTGTAGTTGATAATTGCCAAACCGTCGATCTCACTCAACCGCCGTGTCTAACTCTTCGATTACCATCACCGTTAAACTGTTCGCCGCCTTCGGTGAAGCCTACGGGGTTTCGGAACTTACATTAGAACTTCCTCCCGAAACCCCAGTGTCTCAAGTGCTCGAAAGCTCGATCGCCCAATATCCTCAATTAGAACAGTGGCGCGATCGCACCCGCTTCGGCCTCAACCTGGAATTCGTCTCCCCCGACACCATCCTCCAAGACGGCGACGAAGTTGTACTCATTCCTCCCGTCAGCGGCGGGTAGGTTAAGTTGGTTAATCTGAAATGTTGCACCATTCTCAATAAGCTTTTTAGGAACAGGCAAGATGCCTGTTCCACAAGAAAATTCATCTCTTGTGGAACAGGCATCTTGCCTGTTCTTGAGAATGGTGCAACATCTCTGTTAATCAAAAATTCGAGGTTTTGTAGTTGTGTTCGATCGCACGACTGCCCAATTGTGAGCCCAAAAAATATTTATTAAGTTTTGTAACAATTCCGTCGGTAAATCATCCTGGAGCTTGATCGGGCTCGCGTGCAGGCCTGACAATCTGGATTAAGATCCCGATCCTGAAAACACCTCAAAACTTTGTGGGGTGGGCGTCTCGCCCGCCCAAATATCAAAGTTAAATACACCACTGTGAAACTCAAAAGTAACTCAAAAATCAATCCCGACTAAAAAAATCGGGTATGGTTGACGGGGTAAATTGCCCGTGCTAATCTTGCACAAGAATTAGAAAACATCGCAAAACTAGAGAGTTGAGCTATGACCCAGGCGACCAGAACCCAATCCACAGCAGCAACCTTCACAGCCCTCAAATGTAAAGAATGCGGTGAAGAGTACGAACTCCAAGCTAAGCACGTCTGCGATTGCTGTTTTGGCCCGCTTGAAGTCAAGTACGACTACGACGCCATCCGCCGCAGCGTCACTCGCCAAACCATCGCAGCCGGCCCCAACTCGATCTGGCGCTACCGCGCATTTTTACCAGTCGCTACAGATAACGTCATCGATGTCGGCACGGGGATGACTCCTCTATTAAAATCCCACCGCTTGGGGCGCCGCCTCGGTCTAAAAAATCTTTACATTAAAAACGATGCCGTCAATATGCCCACTCTCAGCTTTAAAGACAGAGTGGTGTCAGTCGCCCTCAGCAGAGCAAGAGAATTGGGTTTCACAACGGTATCCTGTGCCAGCACCGGCAATTTAGCTAACTCTACGGCTGCGATCGCCGCCCACGCCGGACTCGACTGCGTAGTCTTCATCCCCTCCGACTTAGAAGCAGGCAAAGTCCTCGGCACTCTGATTTACAATCCAACTGTCATGGCAGTTCACGGTAACTACGACCAAGTTAACCGTCTCTGTTGCGAAGTCGCCAATACACATGGCTGGGGATTTGTCAATATCAACTTGCGTCCCTACTATTCCGAAGGCTCAAAAACTCTGGGCTACGAAGTTGCCGAACAGCTAGGCTGGCAATTGCCCGATCACATCGTCGCTCCCCTCGCTTCCGGCTCTTTGTTCACAAAAATTTACAAAGGTTTTCAAGAATTCATCGAAGTCGGTTTAGTTGATGAAAAGAAAGTTCGGTTCAGCGGCGCCCAAGCTGACGGCTGTTCGCCCATCGCCCAAGCATTCCGCGAAGACCGTGATTTCGTGAAACCGGTGAAACCGAATACAATTGCTAAGTCGATCGCGATCGGCAATCCAGCCGACGGTATGTACGCCTTGGAAATCGCCCGCAAAACCAACGGTAACATTGAATCAGTCAGCGACACCGAAATCATCGAAGGCATGAAACTGCTAGCAGAAACTGAAGGCATCTTCACAGAAACTGCCGGTGGCACCACAATCGCAGTCTTGAAGAAACTTGTAGAAGCAGGTAAAATCAATCCCGATGAAACCACCGTCGCTTACATCACCGGCAACGGTTTGAAAACGCAAGAAGCAGTTCAAGGCTACATCGGCGAACCCATCACCCTCGAACCGAAACTAGAAGCGTTCGAGCGCGCCCTAGAACGCGCCCGCACGCTCGAACGCTTAGAATGGCAACAAGTTTCGGTTTAATAGTCATTAGTTATTAGTTATTAGTTATTGGTTATTAGTTATTGGTTATTAAGCTGCTGACTAATGACAGATTACTAATGACTGATGACTCTGACTCAGAACTATCCATAACCAACAAGTAATAACTAACAACTAACCATGACTGTTAAAGTTTTAATTCCAACCCCCCTGCAAAAATTCACCAACAATCAAGCCACCATCGAATGCGCCGGCGATAACATTTCTGAACTAATTGAATCGCTGGAAACAAATTGTCCCGGCATCAAAAAAAGCCTGTGCGACGAAAAGGGAGAACCCCGCAGATTTCTCAACTTTTACGTCAACAGCGAAGACATCCGCTTTTTGGATGGCTCAAAAACTGCCCTCCAAGATGGCGATGAAGTTAGCATTGTTCCAGCAGTTGCTGGTGGCTGATTTTGCAACCGCAGATGGTGGCAGATAAACACAGATGAACGCAGATAGAATTAATTACTATCTGCGTTCATTTGCGTTTATCGGCGGTTAAAAACGATTCCCTCACTTAGTGAGGAAATCTATTTATGAAATCAAATCTAGGCTTGTAGTTGCGCTTGGGCGTCCAAGCGCAACTACACAACCTAAAACTCCTTTCTTGGTTCGCAGTGTGTCCGAGAATTATCGCCCTAAGAAGCTGCCCTTGCAGCAGTCCGGGGACGGCGCCGGCCCGTCACCTGATTGGCAGGAGATGGCAAGGATGGCGATGATGGCGATGATGGCGATGATGGCGATGATGGCGAGGGCGATGATGAAGAGGATAATAGCTTAGGTGCTTCCAGGGAACCGGGAGATACTGCTGCTTTTTCCGATCGCACTGCTTCTTCTGGAATTTGCATCAGGAATACCAGCAGCGGATTGCTTTGAAGTTCCCGGCGCATCACTCGCTGAATAGCCTTTTCTATTTGCGTTTGAACTCCTACCCAGTCAACATCAACTTGCGAGTCAGCAGTGGCGGGTTTGACAAATTCTGACCAGCGATCGCTCAAAACTGTTTCAATGGTTTGAGTGATTAATTTGATCACCTCTGCGCGATCGGCTGATGTCACTACACCTTTCAAGTGGACTTCGGGTTTAGCAACTAATTTGCCTTCCCAATTCAAAGCCGCCGCTACAGTTACAACGCCATCTCCGGCCAACTGCTGACGTTCCTTGAGGACGCTGGCTTTGACAACGCCCGATCGAGAAGCATCTACCAATTCAATTCCTGAAGGCACTTTACCAGCAACTCGTATCGAATTTTCGGTCAATTCTACAACATCGCCGTTATCAATAACCACCATATTGCTAGCGGGAATGCCCATGCTTTGAGCCGTCTTGGAGTGCTGGATCAGCATCCGGTGTTCCCCGTGCACTGGCAAGAAGAACTTGGGACGAGTCATGTTAATCATTAACTTTTGGTCTTCTTGACAACCGTGGCCGGAAACGTGAATGCCTTTGTCGCGGCCGTAAACCACGTGTGCTCCTAGCATCATCAGTTTATCGATCGTGTTTACCACTGCGATCGTATTTCCCGGAATCGGATTAGCGGAGAAAATGACTGTATCGCCCTTTCTGATTTTCAGTTCGTGATGTTCGCCGTTAGCAATGCGAGTCATCGCCGCCATCGGTTCGCCTTGGGAACCTGTAGTTAAAATCAGTACCTTGTCTTCAGCCAAATTGCGGATTTCTTTCAGCGGTTTGAAAATACTATCTTCGCATTTGATGTAGCCGAGATTGCGGCAGTGAGCGATGACGTTAAGCATCGACCTGCCAACCACTCCGACATACCGATTGTTTTTCTTAGCCAAGTCCAAAACAATTTGCAATCGGTGTACCGAGGAAGCAAAAGTCGTCAGCATCACTCGTCCCGGTGCTTGAGCGATAATTCTGTCTAAATTCGGCGCCACAGAACTTTCCGAAGCGGTAAAACCGGGAACTTCCGAGTTAGTAGAATCGCTGATCAAGCACAGCACGCCTTTCTCGCCGTACTCAGCCAGCTTTTGCAAATCAAAATGCTCGCCGTCTACAGGAGTGTGGTCAATTTTAAAGTCTCCGGTGTGGATCACAATTCCCACAGGAGTGTGAATTGCCACTGTAAAACTGTCGGCCATCGAGTGAGTGTTGCGAATGTATTCGACTAAGAAATTCTTGCCAATTCTGACAGTATCCCTGGGTCGAACCGTTCTCAATTCAGTGCGGTGAGACACTCCGGCTTCTTCGAGTTTTCCGGCTAGCAAAGCCATCGCCAAACGCGGGCCGTAGATGACCGGAATTTCAAATTGTTTGAGGTGATAAGGGATACCGCCTATGTGGTCTTCGTGACCGTGAGTCACGATCATACCTTTAATTTTGTGGCTGTTTTCCCGCAGGTAAGTCATGTCGGGAAGGACAATATTTACCCCGTGCATTCCATCTGTCGGGAACGCTAAACCGGCATCTAAAAGAATTATTTCGTCGCCGTACTCGAACACACAAGTGTTTTTACCGATTTCGTGCAGCCCGCCGAGGGGAATAACTTTTAGAGCAGATGCAGTTGTATTTTTGATCATGCGTATCCTTTGTTAGTTATTTTTGTTATTGGTCTGTGGTCTGTCGTCTTTCGTCTTTCGTCTACTGTTCGTTGGTAGGGCGATATTTTTCCAAATATTTATGGAAAACTCCCTGGCGGGTTTTACTATCCCGTACAGTCAGTTGTCTTTTGCCTTCATTCTTCTATCTTCAGTCTTTAATCCTTGACTGTTAGCTACTTACTAACACTTAATTACTAATGACTGATGACTCTGAACTAATGACTGATAACAACCAATATTCAGTTGTCTGAAAACTCGTTCTCGCTCGTCTTGCTAGCTGATACTGCTGCTAGCTGACTCAGTACGTCCTTTAACTTTTGAGTTACCTCAACGGGCGGATCGCACAGGGGCGGACGGGTGGAGCCTACATCCCAGCCTTGAAGTTTAAGAGCTGTCTTGACGGGAATGGGATTTGTGGTGAGAAAAAGAGCTTTAAACAGGTCAAAAAGTTGCAAGTGAATCTGGGTAGCGACTTGAACTTGACCGGCCTCGAAAGCTTTGATCATCTGTTGCAGTTGTTCTCCTACCAGATGGCTGGCTACGCTAACTACACCAGATCCTCCTACCGCCAACATTGGCAAAGTTAGGGAATCATCTCCAGAATAGATGGCAAATTCAGGGGATGTCAAGCAACGAATTTGACTTGCTTGATCCAAGTTGCCACTTGCTTCTTTTACGGCCACAATGTTGGGGATTTCTGCCAATCGAGCCACCGTCTCCGGCAACATATTCTGACCAGTGCGACCGGGGATGTTATATAACATTATAGGCAATTCTGGAGCAGATTGCGCGATCGCCCGAAAATGATTATATAAACCTTCTTGCGGGGGTTTGTTGTAATAAGGAACCACCTGCAAACAACCGTCTAACCCGAGTTTAGCTGCTTTTTTCGTAGCTGCTACTGCTTCTGAAGTAGAATTCGATCCGGCTCCTGCGATTACCAACGCCTTACCGGCCACCGCCTTTTGTACCACCTGAAATAATTCGTACTCTTCATCCCAGGTCATAGTGGGAGACTCGCCAGTAGTGCCGCACACTACCAAGCTATCTGTACCGCGATCGGCTAAATGAACTGCCAATTGTTCTGCTACCGCATAGTTAACGCTGCCGTCTTCCTTAAACGGCGTAATCATTGCAGTCAGAACCCGTCCAAACTTTACCACACTTTCTCCGATTTTAGACTGTTGATGTTTGATTTTAAATTTTTGATTTCAGATGAAAGGTTTATGTGAATTACCCGACGTTCATCTGAGTACAGATAGCACGCGAGCTTCCCAATTCAACCGCAACAGCCTCTACATTAGTAGACTTGCGTCCATACCGTTTTGGTCTTACATTGCGTCCAAGGGCAGTAGCGCTGATTCCCAACGCCAAAATC
>NZ_JAUBSH010000094.1:0-25895 GCF_036704705.1 Microcoleus sp. K1-B1
GTCTGACCAGTTTTTTTTCAACAATTCTCTAGAAGCCTCTTGACAAAAGACTTACAGTCTTAACTTGTCACCAATGGCCTACTTCTGTATTGTCCGTCTGGCGACTGCGGCGCAAACCTTCCTCTAATAAAGCAACTTTTAGCCCCGGCAAAACGTGAGATTCCGTCAGCCGTTCGCTTCCCCGGTTAGCAATTATTTTGAAAGCAATAACTTGCGCTTTTTGTACGTCTACTACCCAATACTCAGACACTCCTAATTACTCGTACCCAGGCTCTGCCTGGGGACGCATATCAGGAGGCTCTGCCTCCAATTTTCCTGGTTACAAGTGCAAAAAATATTTGACTTGTGAAGAAAAACTTCTGAGTAGGGGCGATCGCATTTTTACCATTCAGCAGTAAGGTACGCAGGGCGCACCTTACAAACTATTAACCTAGGACTATTCTGCCACTTCCTCAGATTCCGATTCTTCTGCCGATTCTTCACCAGCAGGCGGCACTAAAGCCACAGCTACGATCGAATCATCCTCATCTAACCGCTGCACCCGCACACCCGTTGCTGTGCGCGATTGAGTAGAAATTGCACTCACAGCCTGACGGATAATAATACCTCGGTTGGTAATGATCATCAATTCGTCATCTTCGTTGACAATTCGCAGGGCAGCTACCTGATCCTTACCCTTTTTCGACTTGAATTTAGTAGCCGTCAATCCCTTGCCAGCCCGTCTTTGTAGGCGGAATTGAGAAACTGGAACCCGCTTGCCATAGCCGTTGGTGGTAATTACCAACACCGAAGGAACTTCGCTGCTAACTGTCGAAATTTCTTCGACCTCTTCGCCTTCAATTTCCTCGGCTTGCAATTCTAATTCTTCATCTTCCGTTTCCAATTCAGCACTTTCTGCCCCTTCAAATTCCGCTTCGTCCGTTTCTAATTGAGCAATATTAGCTCCCTCAAATTCGGAGTCTTCCGTTTCCAGTTCAGCAATTTCGGCAACAATTGAACTGGGCAAAATGTCCATGCTAATCAACTCATCGCCCGATCGCAATTTCATTGATTTTACACCCCGCGTCGCGCGGCCGACTGGGCGCAACTGTTCGTGATTGGTGCGGAAATGAATTGCCATGCCTTGGCGCGTACCGATGATGATGCTGTCGCCAACTTTTGCTCTCCGCACCCAGCGCAGTTGGTCGCCTTCTTCTAGAGAAATGGCGATTAATCCATTAGTGCGGATATTGCCAAAAGCTGAAAGTGCGGTTTTTTTGATGTAGCCGCCGCGAGTCAACATTACCAAGTATTCTTCGCTGCTGAATTCTGTGACTGACACCATAGAAGTGATTTTTTCTTCTATAGGAATCGGCAGCAGTTGCACCACGGGAGTGCCGCGGGCAGTCCGGGAACAGATGGGAATTTGATAAGCTTTGACAGAGTAAACTACGCCCCTGTCGCTGAAGAACAAAACGCTGTCATGATCGCAGCAGGAAAGGAAATGTTCTACTCCGTCGTCTTCTTTCATTTTCGCGCCTGCTTTGCCGCGAGTAGCGCGACTTTGGGCCTCGAAAGTGCTGACAGGCATCCGCTTGATGTAGCCTTGCTCGGTGATCAGAAGAATTGCTTGTTCGTTGGCAATTAAATCTCTTTCATCGATTTCTCCTTCGGCGTGTTCGATGACGCTGCGTCTAGGAGTGGCGATTTTGGTTTGGATTTCGACTGCTTCAAATTCGGCGATTTCTAAGATGCGTTCCCGGCGCGCTAAGATATCTTCCAAATCGGCGATTTTAGCTCGCAATTCTTCGTGTTCTTGCTGAATTTTTTGCGCTTCTAATGCTGTCAAACGCCTGAGCTGCATTTGCAGAATTGCATCGGATTGCTGATCCGAAAGACCGTAATTATCCATCAATTCCTGTTTGGCTGCTGCGGAGTCGGCAGCGGCGCGAATTAGGTGAATAATTGCATCTAAGTTGTCTAGGGCAATTAATAAGCCTTGCAGAAGGTGGTCGCGTTCTTCTGCTTTGCGGAGTTCATATTGAGTCCGGCGAGTAATTGTCTCAATGCGGAACTCTAGGAAGACATTGAGGAATTGGGAGAGCGTAAGTAGTTGGGGTTCCCCGTTTACTAGCGCTAACATATTGGCTCCAAAGTTGGCTTGGAGGGGTGTTTGTTTGTAGAGGTTGTTGAGGACGACGCGCGGATAGGCGTCGCGCTTGAGTTCGATCACGATGCGCATTCCGTCTCTGTCGCTTTCGTCGCGAATGTCGGAAATTCCATCTAATCTTTTGTCGTTGACAAGTTCGGCAATTTTCTCAATTAGCGCTGCCTTGTTTGTTTGGTAAGGCAATTCGGTGATAATAATTGCTTCTTTGTCGGGGCGGCCGGGATGTTCGATGGTTTCAATGCCGGCGACTCCGCGCATTGTAATCGAACCGCGCCCGGTGGTGTAAGCATCCCGAATGCCGCTTCTGCCGAGAATTTGCCCTCCGGTGGGAAAGTCCGGGCCGGGGATGTACTGCATCAATTCCAGGTCGGTAATTGCTGGATTGTGGATTAGTGCTACTAAACCGTCAATTATTTCGCCTAAATTGTGCGGCGGAATGTTGGTTGCCATCCCTACAGCAATCCCGGAGGAACCGTTGAGCAAAATTTGGGGAATGCGTGCCGGGAGTACCAGGGGTTCTTGCTGGGAACCGTCGAAGTTGTCGCCGAAATCAACTGTTTCCGAGTCGATGTCGCGCAGCATGGAGTCGCTAGTGAGAGCTGTCAGGCGACACTCGGTGTAACGCATCGCAGCGGGCGGGTCGTTGTCAACGGAGCCGAAGTTGCCGTGGCCGTTGATCAGGCGTTCCCGCATGGAGAAATCCTGAGCCATCCGCACCAGGGCGTCGTAAACCGCTGTATCTCCGTGCGGGTGATACTTGCCCAGCACCTCCCCCACGACGCGGGCGCATTTGCGGAAAGGTCGATCGGGAGCCAAGCCCAATTCGTTCATGGCGTAGAGAATGCGTCGGTGAACGGGCTTGAGACCGTCCCTGGCATCTGGTAGCGCCCGACCGACAATTACGCTCATGGCGTATTCCAAGTACGATCGGGACATCTCATTACCCAGATCCGTCGGGATTATCCGCGACTCAGAGGTGCTCATAGGTTGAAAAACTCCGTTAAAAATTTAAATTTGACCGCTATAAATCTCAAAAATGCGATAAAATCGGTTTGGATTCAGTAGAGCTGCCAAATATTGCCAATTACTCCTGAAATTATATCACAATTTGCCTTGGACTTTATGGGAAAGTTGCCAGAAAAATTAAGGGACGAAACAAGCACAATTGATAATTTGTCAGTTGGTGATTTTGTCAGCAGTTGGCAAAAGCTAAAAAGGTTTTTTTAGGCGGTCGGTTTTCATGCTTTTGTGAGTTTTTTTGACAGCCATATAAGAAATTAAAATGGTTACTCGATCGAAATTTTAATTTCACAAAACCGAAGGCTTTCTTAAAGCTAACTAAAAATCTAAAATCTAAAATCTAAAATCTAAAATCAGCCGATGCTACCCGTCATCTACTCCGAAGATTTCTTGCTGCACAAGACTGGAATGCTTCACCCAGAGCGACCAGAACGTTTAACGGCGATCGTCAACGCTCTGAAAGCTGCTCCTTGGGCGGATCAACTTGAGTGGCAACTGCCCACCCCAGTGGCGCAGCGCGAACAACAACTGTTCTCGGCTATCAAAAAAGTTCACTCGCAAAGATACATCAAAGAAATCGAACATTTGGCTCATCGGGGAGGCGGCTACCTCGACGGTGATACGCCGATTTCTGCTGAAAGTTACGATGTAGCGCTGCTAGCGGCGAGTGCTTGGCTCGATGGGGTCGATCGAGTGGTGGCTGCGGGGGAACCGGCTTTTGTGCTGGCCAGGCCGCCGGGACACCACGCTGAAAACGCCCGCGCGATGGGTTTTTGCTTGTTTTCCAATGCTGCGATCGCCGCTCACTACGCCTTGGAACAGCCGGGAATCAATCGTGTCGCCATCCTCGACTGGGACGTGCACCACGGCAACGGCACTCAATCTTTGGTGGAAAGCTGCCGGCAAATTGCCTACTGTTCCCTGCATCAATCTCCGTGCTATCCGGGAACGGGAGATGCCGAGGAGCGCGGTGCCTACGACAACGTGCTGAACATTCCCCTCTATCCGGGCGGTGGCATAGCTGAATACCTGAGCGCCTTTGAATCTCTTGTCGTGCCTTTTTTGTCCAAATTTGAACCGGATTTGTTGATTGTCAGCGCTGGTTATGACGCTACTGCGTCCGATCCGCTGGCGAGCATGACTCTGATGCCGTCAGATTTCGGTACTTTCACGGGATACTGCCTGCAACTCACCCGCCGCATCGCCTTTGGATTGGAGGGGGGTTACGCGCTGAAAGAGTTGGCCGAGTCGGTTGTGGCGACTATTGACCGATGCCTCAATTAGCTGGAAAATTGGCATAGGGGAAAATGATGTTGAGAAGCCATGAGGACGAGATGGAGAGTTTTTGAGGGCGATCGGGCTTGATGGTCTTTTTCCCTCTGACTTCTGACTTCTTCCCTCTGACTTGTAACTTCTGACTTCTGACTTTAGTGACAAGCATCACCAATTTAAGAGATCCAAGTCACTGGGCATCAAAGTCTCGGTCACAGATTTTTAGCCAAAAAATCACACCGTGTCAATGTTTTCGATCGCCTTTGAAGTCACTCCCAGAGTGCACAATACAAATACAACAAGCCTGTTAAAATTTTATCTGTCTCAATCAACTAGGAGGTTTATCATGTCAGTATCCCAAATGACACTCGAAGAGTTATTTGGTCAGGTCATGTTCTCCAGCGTCGTGACTCGCCACGACCGGAGACAGCTCAGATCTGCACTCTTAGAAAGAACACTGAATGAAGATGAGTATGCCATCATCAACCGACTGCTGTACAACGTTCGCCGCGGTTGGGTAAAAATTGTCGATTAAAGACGTGGCAACCACTCTCTGTAAAGGAGTTAATACCATTTTCGATTTTCGATTTTCGATTTTCGATTAAAGAATTGGTGATGACTGATAACTATCGGGGTTGAGAGCACGGGCCTAAAGTTACATTTTTTGGGAACTCGTTACAAGTAGAACTTGCCAAGTCGGGAAGTTTTTTGTGTTTAATAGTTGGCTCGAAAGTGTGATGTGTTTGACCAGTGTGTTAATTATCAAAATCTCGCTACACATCAGCCTATAGGTAGAGATAATTATAAAATAACAGGTTTCGGGTGCATCTCTACTTGTTGAAAACTTGTGAGTTTTGAGTTGTTAACTGAAAAGTTATAATTAACTCAAAACTCATAATTTTTTGGATTTGAGATGGGAAATTGGATAGTGGGAAAACTGATGAATATCAGGGTTGAAAACCGCTATAAAGTTAATATTTTTTAAACTGGCATTAAAAATCAAAACTATCAGCAGTTTCCGGTTGAGGAGGAGGGTGCGATCGTCCAAGCACACCGACTCGCATTGGCGATCGACCATTCCGGCAATTTGAGCTCAGAAGTGTCAAAATATTAACAACCAGTTCATCCCCAAAATATATGGCTCCCGCCGTTTTAATTGAAAATCTTCAGAAACGCTACGGCACTGTAGAAGCCGTTAAAGATGTTTCCTTCAAGGTAGAACCGGGGGAAATATTTGGTTTGCTAGGCCCCAACGGTGCAGGCAAAACCACAACCCTGCGGGTACTTTGTACTTTGAGTGCGCCCGATAGCGGACGCATTGAAGTGTCTGGCATTTCTGCTGTGGGCCAGCCGAGAATTGCCAGACAAAGACTAGGCTACGTCGCCCAAGAAGTGGCTCTCGATAAGGTGCTGACGGGGCGGGAACTCCTGCAACTGCAAGCAGCGCTTTACCATTTGCCGCGCCCTAGGATTAAAGGGCGGATTGACGAAATGGTGAAACTCCTCGGTTTGGAGGAGTGGGAAAATAAAAAGACGGGTACTTATTCCGGCGGTATCCGCAAACGCCTTGACTTAGCTGCTGGGTTGCTTCACCAGCCGGATGTTTTGGTGTTAGACGAACCGACTGTCGGGCTCGATATTGAAAGTCGGGTGGTGGTGTGGGATTTCCTGCGGCGCTTGCGGGAGGAAGGTACGACGGTTTTGATTACGAGTCACTATCTCGAAGAAGTGGATGCTTTGGCCGATCGCGTGGCGATTATTGACAAGGGTACGGTGATTGCACAGGGCACGCCGGAGGAGTTGAAAAATCGGGTTGGGGGCGATCGAGTGACTTTGCGGATTCGGGAGTTTTCGCCGATCGAAGAAGCCGAAAAAGCTAAAACTCTGATGCAATCGCTGCCTTTTGTGCAGGAAGTAATTGTCAATACGGCCCAAGGAAATTCTCTCAATTTAGTAGTAACACCGCAAAGCGACGCGCTGGTGACTATTCAGCAAGCTTTGAAAAATGCGGGACTTCCTACTTTTGGGATTGCTCAATCTCGGCCGAGTTTGGATGATGTGTATTTGGCTGCGACTGGTAAGACGCTGTTGGATGCCGAGTTGGCTGCTGCTAGCAACCGCGATTTGAAGGCCGAGCAAAAACAGGCGATGCGATCGTAGTTTGAGGGAAGGGAAAAGTTCGTCAGAAACAGGCAAGATGCCTGTTCCACAAAGAGTGAATTTTCTTGTGGAACAGGCATCTTGCCTGTTCATAAACCAGTATTCCGGCGGTTTCAATCGCATCTGCACACACGAAGTCTGCCTTCGCAGACAAGCGAGATAAGTTAGCTATAATCTTAAGAGTGAATCGAAAAAATACTATAGTGATTTGGGAGGATATTAATAAATGAATCTTGTTTTGGAAGTTGAAGCGCCTCCTTTTCGAGAAGATGCAACAGGTGCTATTCGGGTGGGAAATTCAAGAGTTTTGCTGGAATTGGTGATTAGAGCTTTTCAGGATGGTGCGTCGCCGGAATCTATTGTGCAGCGTTATTCAACTGTGTCGTTGTCCGATGTCTATAGTGCGATCGGCTATTATCTCCGACACCAAGAAGCAGTGGAAACTTATCTCAATTATCGCGAGCAATTAGCAGATTCCGTCCGTCAGCGTTTGTTAGGCATTCAACCAGATCTCAGCGTTATTCGATCGCGCTTGTTAGCCCAAAAACAATCTTGAGGATTAACTATGCTGCGGCTGTTGAGCGATGAAAATTTTAATGGCGATATTGTTCGAGGGCTTTTCCTGCGTCAGCCAGACCTTGACTTGCTTCGCGTTCAGGATGTTGGTTTGCGAGAAGCTGACGATCCAACAATTCTCCACTGGGCGGCGCAGAACGATCGCATTGTGTTAAGCCATGACCGAGCAACTATGCCCGATTTGGCTTACGAACAGTTGAGGGATAAGGAACAAATGTCAGGTTTGTTTATAATTAACGATCGAATGCCAGTTAGAGAGGCTATTGATGAACTTCTGGTGCTGGTTAACTGTAGCGAACAATCGGAGTGGAAAGGAGTTGTTTTGTATTTACCATTGTAACAATTTTTAGACATCCAACACTTGCTCTGCTGTCAGTGCTAATTCTGGGAAAGCTCTAGATATAATTCGCTCAGTGCCTCGGTAAGCAGTCATTTGATAAACCCCATTTTCATCGAGCAGGTAAACAAAAACAGTCGGTTCTTTCGGGTTGCCCAAATAGTTTCTGCTACCCAAAGCTAAATAATCGACAATCCAATATTCAGAAATTCCCAGCCGCTGATATTCATCCAGCTTGTCGATATAATCATCTTCCCAATTTGTTGAGACAACTTCTACAACTAATTGTGGTGGTTCAGTTAGTGCTGAATAGGCGAAGGGCTGCGATTTCCAGAGGGTTTTGTCTACTACTGTAACATCAGGATGGCGGGCTTGTTCTTTACCATTCGGGGTTAATGTCCTCAGCATAAATCTGCCAGATACCCTGTAATTGAGCGGAACGCGATCGACTTCTCTATCAAATTGTTTTATCAGAAAATCAGCAACATCCTCATGCAGTCGGATTGGTAATATTCTCACAATTTCTCCACTGACAAGTTCATAGCGGCCTTCTTCATCGGGAAGTTGCTTGACAAATTGCTCGAAACTGAGCATCTGCTTAGGTTGGATAGGAGTTGCGGTCATGGTTTTATCTCATTTAGCTATATATTTAGGACTATTCTGCAACCATTTTAACATACTGTTTTAACACAGGTGGAATCGTGAAAACGGTTTCTGTTTCACAGATCGATTTTTCGATCATTCCCCGTCTGGCTAAAGATTGAATGGCTTTACATAATTCACGTTGTGAGCCTTGACATTTGGCCATCCATTCGGTAAATGAAACAGGCTCGATTTCATTGCTAAGTTGCGAAATCGCCTGTTTTTCTATTTCGGACAACCGCTGATAATGCTGCTGCAATATCGGTGTCAATTCATCGCTTAAAAATACTGGTTGATAGCTGAGATATTGAGATACTCTACCGCCAAATAAGTTATTAATGGTTGGAGCGACTAATTTTAACCACAGGGGATTACCTTGATAAAGGTTAATCAATTCTGGCCAGTATTCTTCATCCAACAAACCTTTTTCTCTAAGAATTTCTGTTGCTGCTTCACCTAAACAGGTTAACTGCAATAAACGTACTGCTGAATTATCGTCGGTGAATGTGATGATGTCTGAGGGAGGTTCCCAACTATTGAGGATTAAGCAGCTATTGTGGGGAAGTTCGCCGATGAGTTTAAATAGGGTTCCGTAGTTTTCATATCCGGGTTTGTAATTTCCTGCAAGTTGCCCGCTGCTGAGAATTTGCTGCACGTCATCGAGGATGATGAGACAGCGATTTTCTCGCAAATATTCGATTAGGATTGATAACTGAACATCAGTGTTGGCGGGTATGTTAATTTCGGGTTGATTTGAGAGAAATTGAATGAGGGTTTTGAGGGTTGTTTCGAGGGGTGGGGAGGTGCGGAGACTGCGCCAGATGATGCGATCGAATTGAGTTTGAATTTGGGGGATGAGGTGACGGGCGATCGCACTTTTGCCGGTGCCTGCCATGCCTGTGATGGTGAGGAGGCGGCAGTTTTGGCGGGCGATCGAGTTTTCGAGGGCGGTGACGGGTGAGTTGGGGTAGTTGTAGAAGGTTCTGAGCTCCGGTGCATCTCTTAAATCGAGTCGCGGTTTCTGTTCGGTGTTGTCTTCATTTGAGGTTTGTGTTGGGGGTGAGTTTTGTGGAGCTTTTGGAGGCTGTGAGTTTTCTGTGCAGACGTTTATATTCCCTTTGTGGACAAGGTTAAAATAACCAGAATTTGAAATTTTAGATATTTCATATCTTTCCATTGTGGAGCTCAAATTGGATTTATTAACATCTTCCTCTAAGATTTTTGAAAGAATTTTCCATAACTTTGATGCAATATTTCTGACATGGCGTTCAGTACAATGAACCTCTTGGGAAATTTCGGAGTATTTTTTACCTTGCCAAGTTCCCCGTACTACTGCCTGTTGCCGATCGTCTAGGTGTTTGCCCGTCTTAGTGAACACCAAGCCATCGGCCAACCTTAAGAGTTCTTGAACATCCATTTATTGGGTAGGGGTAGGAAGTTTTATCTATTGTATCAGACTTTTTCTGACTTTTTCTGACTTAGGAGGGCAAAATGTGACTTTTAACGGCTAGCTAATTTTATCAACTACTGGCCAATTGTGACATTCTCCTACTGGACAATACATAAAAATTAAAGTTAAACTTTTTAATGAGGGGCATTAAAGCAAGAAATTGCTTAAAATGTGGTTGCGTCAGTGAGCAAAGAAGTAAATAAAAAGGCTCAGAAATTAGTTTTGCCCTTAGTTTTGACATGGTAGGAGTGCCCGTGTTAATCCGCCTGGGCTTGCTTTTTTATCAACCAGCTTTTTTATTTTTAATAATTGCAAGACGTTTAGGGGCTTTTCGCCTCGTGAAGTGTTCGTAAAAATTTAGTAATTTCCAACAGGATAAAAAATTATGTCTAGTGCATTATCCCTACCGCAAGCTAATTTAAAAATGGCTCTATGGCAAGTCGATGCTGATGCAATGAGCAGCAGCGAATTGTATGTCTGGTTAAATGATATGGGCTTGCCGCATGAAGTCTCGATGCGACTGCATGAACTTGCCACATACACGAAAAAAGCTGCTAACAAAGTTTTACTCATCGGCAAAATTCTCCTGATTAAAATCATAGAATTTGTCAAAGCGCATCCCCATTTAGCGATAGGGGTTGCTGTTGGTGTCGCTGTAAGAATTTTGGCAAGTTCGATACCATTTGTCGGCCCGTTATTAGAACCTTTGGCAACAGCGCTGGGTATCCCAATTGGTGCAATAGCCGGCCACCGACTCGATCGAGGCAAAGAGGTGTCTGATGGAATTATTGGAATTGTTCAAGAGATTATTGAGATTGCCAAAGATTTTTTTCAATTACTGATAGACGTTTTCAATACAATTTTCCGCAACGTCATCACTGCTTAACTGCCCAAATTAGCAAAAAGATTGAGGTTTAATATGTCGGCCAATAAAACGCCAACCAAAGAGCAAATTCTGAAGGCAATTGAGCAACTGGAAAAAAACCCACACGATAAATTAGGGATTTTAGCAGAGATTGGCATTGGTGTAGTGGGGGCTGTCAGTGCCGGTGCGGCGGTGGCAGCTTTCGGTGGTGCATCATTTCTATTTGGGTTAATAACCGTTGCACCTCCCGTAGGATTAGTTGTGGGTGGTGCAGCTTTAGGTGCTGCTGCTCTTGTAGGGGCAAAACGAATGTTATTTGATGGCACTTCTGACGAGGGAAAACGAGCAGAAATACTTAAAAACTTAAAAGAACAGCTAAGAGATGTTGAAGCCAAAGAAAGAGCCTCTAACTTGGAAGACAGCGATAAAACTAAATTTATTGTTTCGTTGAAAGAACCCGTCAGGCTCGATTTAATTAGCCCGAAAGACGCTCAGGATTTAATTAGGGCCGTAGAAAGCGGTCAAATAGCAATCAAAGAGGCGATTAAAATGGTTGAGGATGTGGTTAAAGCTGCTAAACCATAACTGCCTTCTGACTGCGTAACCTGGGAATGCTAAGTTGTAAGTCTGCGATCGCCCTTACTTAAACCAAGAGCGATCGCTCTTGATAAGTAACTACTGATACTCTACTACAGCCGCGAGCGCCCTGGCAATTTCCTCCATCCTAGGATAGCACTGTCAGAGCAAATGTGATCGCCCGTAACAACTACATCACCATGTTACCTTCTGAAAAACAATACTATCTGCGGTGACAGTAACTGCATATCGATCCCCAGGTTTCAGTTGAGCTTCAATCTCAGCGGGAATTTCTAACTTACCGTCGGAGTTGACAGGAACAGTAATATTTGATTTCAAAATGTATTCTCGCAGGTGTTCAACCACTCTATCTTGCAGAGTTTCCGGCAGAGATTCCATCATCTCGACCAAAGTAGCGATCGCCCTTGATGACATAGCTTTATCCTCCTAGTAAATCAAGTTTTTATTTAGTATATTTGATGAGCTTATTCTCAATTTTAGAGCGATCGCCCGCCCAACACCACCAATACCTCCAGACTTGCTACTGTAAAGAGAGTTAGATTTAATCAAAATCAGCGCAAGCAATTATGAGCGGTACTGTTACATCCCCCAACAACCTCAACCAGCAGCGGCCACTCTCCACGGCATCCGCTGACACTTCCACTTCCCTGCTGGGTGACTTCATCCAAGAAACACTCGCCTTAACAAAGCGCCTGTTTATTCAATTGCAGCGCCGCCCCTCGACGCTAGTTGCAGGCATTATTCAGCCGCTGATGTGGTTGGTTTTGTTCGGAGCTCTGTTTGAAAATGCACCCGCCGGCTTGTTCGGCGAAAGCCAGAATTACGGACAATTTCTCGGCGCTGGCGTGATCGTTTTTACTGCGTTTGCAGGGGCGCTGAATGCCGGTTTGCCGATTATGTTCGATCGCGAGTTCGGATTTCTCAACCGCTTGTTAGTCGCGCCGTTGGCTTCGAGATTTTCGATCGTCCTGGCTTCGGCTATTTTTATCGTCACCCTCAGCTTTATCCAAACCGGCACAATCGTTACAGCCGGGGCGTTTTTGGGCGCGGGATTCCCCGGAATTGCCGGACTAGGGGCGATCGCCCTAATTGTGCTGCTGTTAGTTTTGGGCGTCACCGGCTTGAGTCTGGGTTTAGCCTTCGCCCTTCCCGGTCACGTAGAATTAATAGCGGTAATTTTTGTTACTAACCTGCCGCTGTTATTTGCCAGCACAGCCCTCGCGCCGCTGTCATTTATGCCAGAGTGGCTGCAAGTTGTGGTGACTCTCAATCCTCTGAGTTACGCGATCGAACCCATCCGCTACCTGTACCTGCACAGCGATTGGTCGCTAGCCAGTGTCGTGATGCAAGCTCCTTGGGGTAATGTTACCTTTGGAGGAGCGCTGTTAGTATTGCTGGCGTTTGATTTGGTGGCGCTGCTGAGCATTCAACCGCTGCTGAGACGCAGGTTTGCTTAGGGCGATCGTTTCATCGCCACCGTCAATTCTAGGACACGGCGCCGTGCCTTTCGTCGTGTCAACTTAAGGTAAAACCGATAGTCCGTCAGCGGTTGAAACAAGAACCTCAAAGCCAAAGTCCTCTTGCATAGGAGTAATGAGTTCTTCAGTCCTCTTGGAGAGGACTTTAGCTATGAGACAGGGAATTCATTCCCTGGCGGACTACCGGGTAGGCGAGAGGACTGGCGGACTAAAAGCTTAAGTTGACACGCCTTGGGCTCTTGGAGTGTCCTGAGCCCTAGCGAAGTAATATAATATTTAGTCACAAGTCAGAATATTGTTTAGATAGAATTGTTTTTTTGAAGATTCAACTAATAAATGATGAACACCAAAAGTTCCAAATCCGGCAAATTGATGATGGGGATTGCTGCAAGCGCGATCGCATCCTGTGCTCTGTTCTCGCCTCAAGCAAGCTTCGCTCAAGCCAGCGGTTTAAATAATGCTCAACCGCTGCAAGACTTTCAAACTCAAGACAATACCGACCCATTTTCCGGCCGCAGCAGCGGCAGCGCAATCTTGGATTTAATTCACCGATCCAAATTGGGAGGCGGCCGCAGCATGGAAGAATTTAATAGCGAACAGCGCCAAAATTTGAACGATGCGGCCACAGAATTTCGGAACAAACAGCGCCTACTACTGGAAAAGCAAGCAGTACCTACACCAGGGGCGATCGCACCAGCAGAAATTACCGCCCCTGTCCCTTAAATTTACCACTGCTGTTTGCTCATTTCTCAGTCCGCGTGAGCGAAGCCAGCGCTTAGGCGGACTTCGTTTGTCTAGCAGCAATTTCAAGATCCGAGTCTTATCTAAAAACCATCACCCTTAATCCCGTTCCAACCACGCCCGCATTTTACCCGGATTAAGCAAACCGTAAGGATCTACCAACTCTTTAAACTGCAACTGTTCCACATTAATACTTTTCATCCCTCCATCTTCCAATATATAAGTGTGAGGATTAGCAATCAGTGCGCCTTGCTCTTCGTGATAGCGAATAATTTCATTGAGCCGTGATTCCGTAGTGTAGCGAACTATTTGCAAAGCCGCGGCGATCGCCCTGCCATTCATCCGCAAAAACTCCAAGTGCATCATCACCTCATCCCCATAAAAATTATACAGTTCCTCAATCAACTTCAAACCTTTATCTGCGGGAAAAAGCGTCTGTAAATAAGTCAGGGACGGGTCAGCGCTGCGAGCGTGTAGAGTTGTATGATTCCAAGTAAATTCAGCAATTGCTGCACCTTTGCTCGCTGCTTGCGCGTTTTTTTGATAGCAAATTGTGCCGCCATATTCGCGCACCAAATCTTGCAGCGGTTCCAGACAAGATTCAGCTACCATTAACAAAGCACAGTGCTTACCTTCAGGAATTGCCTCGCGGAAAGCAGCAAAATAAGCAGGAATCGGCCAAGCACAAACACAAATTAGTTTTTTGATAATTCCGTCAGCATCGCCCAAAGCTTGACCGAAGTTGGCCGATGTCATAAAATCGTCAAAAGCGACAATGATTTCCGCCCAAGCATAAGCAGGGGCGAGGGGAATTTCTAACTCAGTAATAATTCCATTTGTGCCGTAAGCGTGATTGACTTTTTGCACTTCATCGCCGCGCAATTCGATGACGCGGGGATCGTCTTCCATTGTAACGACTCGAACGGCATGAAGATTTCCGCGATCGCGCAATTGCCCGTAAGTTATCGAACCAATTCCCCCGCTACCGCCGCCGATAAATCCCCCAATCGTTGCCGTGCGATAGGTTGAGGGAACCATCCGCAATTCCCAACCAGTTTCTCGCGCTTGTTTGTCGAAAACCGACATTTTCACCCCTGGTTCTACGCAAGCTAAACCCGGTTTTATCCAGCGGATACCGTTCATTTTGCTGGTATCTAAAATGACGCCGCCCTTCAGGGGAATGCACTGCCCGTAATTGCCCGTTCCTGCACCTCTGACAGTTAGCGGAATTTTGGATTTGACGCAGGCTGCAGCAATCCGCAAAACTTCGGCTTCGCTGGCGGGACGAACTACTAAATCTCCTGTTTTATCACTTAAAAGAGGTTGCAAAACTGGACTGAAGTGATAATAGTCTTGAGATAGCTTGACAACTTGGGCGCGATCGCTAATTATTTCAATTCCCGATAGTTCCGAAGAAAAAGCATCCCAGTCAATACTTTGAATCGCAGTTGCAGTCATTTTGTTTACTCCATGCTGGCAGTATTATATATTTTCTCAAGCAGAACTTAGTAACATAAAATACTAACTGCGATCTTTCTTTAAGCAGTAAGGTGCTTATTCGCAAACCCTACACATAGAAGTTATGCCTCCAGGACTGCTTTTTTCAATTAACAAATCCCCCAAACACCGCCATACCGTAGTATTTCCAAGGCACTGCAACAGTGACAAATCTAGCTTTTACCAGCATTTCCAACTGTGCCGAAAGTGTAGCTAGGCGATCGGGACTAGAATATCCGTAAGAGACACTCTTCCCCACATTTGCGCGAATTTGTGCTAAGGTTTCCCCCTGATTTAGCGCCCAATCTTCTCGCGCCGCTTGATAAATATCTTTCATTGCTGCTGATTCTGCTAAAAGAGAATCGGCATTCCAAAAACAGCCACCAGCATTTAAACTTTCGCGAATCCGTTGAAACAATTTCAACTTCATCTCATCCTCAAGATGGTGAATTGCCAGAGATGAAATGCAAGCATTGAATTTATCGCCCAAGCCTGAGAAATTGGGATTGTTCGCCCATTCTCCAAAATCCATTTCTAAACCAGTCCACCGGGATGCGTATCCTGCAGACTCTATTTTGGTGCGGGCAAAATCAAGCATTCGCGGCGAGTAATCGACAGCCACTATTTCCGCAGACGGGTAGCGTTTGAGAACTTTTAAAGTGAGTTCCCCCGTACCGCAGCCGAGTTCTAAAATGCGATGGTTGGTGTTAGCAATGCAGCCTGCTACTACATCCAGCATTTCGTCATATTTAGGTAAAAGTCGCCGAATGCCGGTATCAAAATCAGCAGTATTGACGAAAACTTCTCCCGGGAAAATTTCCTTGTTAGTAGGTGAGACAGTAGAGTCAGAATTCACGATCGCCAACCATAGACTACAATTGCTATCCTAACCGAAATAGAACAAAAAATGCGTGAACTAGGGACACGGCAGTGCCGTGTCCTTACACGATCATCTATACTTCACTCAACAGAAAACCACTATCAAGTTATGCGTATTCTTTACGGATAAGGGAAACACTCGCGGTAAGCAATAATTAACCATCCCTTGCACTCTCCAGTCTGGTTTTACCCCTGACGCCAGCAAAACACTCTGAACAAGCAGTGTTATGTTAGTAGTGCCTAAATTCCAATCAAGATTAAATCTCACGCTTGAGGATACCATGCGCCAGTTGATTTCTCGAATTCTGGCTGCCATCAGCCAATTAATTTACAAGCGAATTATCCTTGCCGTGACAATTTTATTTTGTGTAGGTGTAGGAGTAGCGATGGCAAATATGTCTTCTCTTTCCTCCAGCCTAATCGAATCGCAAGCCCTCCAAAATGCCACCCTCTATGCCCAAGCTATTAAACAAGCCCGCACCCTTTACAGTTCTGATGTGGTCAATCCTCTCAACACTGCTAAAGCGATTAACTTTACCCACGACTACAACCCGACAAAAGTAACAATTCCAGTACCGGCTAGTTTCTTAATAGAACTCGGCAAAAATATCACCCAGAAAAATCCCGAAGTCTCACTTCGTCTCTACAGCAACTACCCGTTTCCCTGGCGACGAGAAGAAGGCGGAGCCAGAGACGATTTTGAACGGCAAGCTATTAAGTATTTGACGCAAAATCCTACACAAAAGTTTTTTCGCCGTGAGGATTTTCGCGGCAAGCCAGCCTTTCGATATGCCGAGGCAGATATTCTAAGTTCTAGCTGCGTCAACTGTCACAATACTCACCGCGACAGTCCTAAAATTGATTGGCAAGTGGGAGATGTGCGGGGGATATTAGAAATTACTCAACCTCTAGAGAGCATCACTCAAAATACTCAAAGTGAACTTAAAAACCTGTTTCTACTGTTAGTAGGACTTTCAATCTTAGGGGTCACAGGATTAACTTTAGCTATCAGCAGGTTGCGCCAAAATGCTAAACAATTAGAACTGCGCGTCTGGGAACGCACGGCACAATTGCAAGAAACTAATGTAGAATTGGTAAAAGAACAGGAAAAGAGCGATCGCCTGCTGCTCAATATTTTACCCCAATCCATTGCTGCCAAGCTAAAAGACGGTCAAAGCAGTATTGCTGACGGCTTCGCAGAAGTCACGATTTTGTTTGCGGATATCGTAGGGTTTACCGTGCTTTCATCACAAATATCTCCCGAAGAATTGCTCAAGTTTCTCAACGAAATTTTTTCATCCTTCGATGGTTTAACGGAAAAGTATGGGTTGGAAAAAATCAAAACAATTGGAGATGCTTACATGGTAGTGGGAGGTTTGCCAAATCCCAGCACCAACCACGCCGAAAGCATTGCGGAAATGGCTTTAGATATGCAGGAGGAATTAGCAAAATTTAATGCCAAACATCATGCAGGAATTAACATTCGCATTGGTATCAATACCGGGCCTGCAATTGCGGGGGTTATTGGCACTAAAAAATTTATTTACGACCTTTGGGGCGATGCCGTCAATACTGCAGCGCGCATGGAATCCCACGGGATTGCCGGCGCGATTCAAGTCACACAATCAACTTACGATATCTTGCAAAATAAGTATCGGTTTGAAGACAGAGGAATTATCCACATCAAAGGCAAGGGCGATATGAATACTTATCTGCTTGCAGGCAGGCTAGTTAGCGCAGTTTCGGTTTAATTTGTTTATTATATTATTAAGGGGTATGCTAGTTAGTCCGAAGTCATCAGTCATTCGTTGTTAGTCGTCAGCCAAGAACTAACAGTTAATGGCTGCTGGCTGTTGACTACTGACAATTACAGAAATTACACAGGAGATTTGAGAACCCGGTTTCTGCGCGGTTGCGTCGTTGACACACCCAAACTTGATGACCAGAAACCCGGTTTTTTTCCTATGTCCTACATTAGCCATTTGCAAAATAATAAATTTTATGCGATCGCGGATTTTATCATTCTTAAAATTTTTCCAATCTCGCTTGTCTAGGCAAATAGCTTTGTGGGTATTTGCTAGCATTCTTGTCATAGAGGGAATTATTTTAGTTCCCTCTTATTTTCGGCGAGAAAATGAACTTTTAAGCCAACTGGAACAGGTATCTCGGGCGACTGTTGATTCCCTAGAGTTTTTGCTCCAACAAGATATTTCCGATCGCACTTTCTTGCAAGAAGAAGTAAAAAATATTACTAAGGATTCTCAAGTAGTCTTAGGACTATCTATTTACCAAGCTAACGGTGAACTAATATATACACTTGGCGAACGACCAGAAATCAGTTTAGAGCAACTAAAACAATCTCGTATAGTTCACAATCACAATTTCGATGGCAAAAGGTACGATATTGCTTGGACGGAGCGACATTTGGGAGGCGATTACATCTTAATTGTTCGCCACGATGCTTCCACCGTCCAGCCGGAACTCTACGCATTTATCGGGCGGATTGCGGTTCTAGTCATCATTATATCAGCCTTTGTCACTTCTGTGACTATGTTGTTTTTAGGGCTGACAGTAATTTCACCTCTCTTGAGATTGCGCGATGACTTGATCGCTGCTGGAGACGCTTTGAGCAAAGATCGAGAACAACCTGATTTCTACTCTCTGTCTGTCAAGCGGGATGACGAGTTGGGAGAACTCATGGTCGCCTTCAATCAAATGTTTCACCGAGTATACAAGGAAATTGCACAGCGGAAACAAGCTGAGGAAGTATTTCGCGCCGAGCAAGAAAAGTCGGAACGTTTATTACTAAATATATTACCGGTAATGATTGCTGATCGCCTCAAACAAGGTCAGATAAATATTGCGGACGGATTTGCCGAGGTTACGGTTTTGTTTGCTGATATTGTGGGCTTTACCGAAATATCTTCGCGCACATCTCCTGAAGAATTAGTGGAGTTGCTTAACAAAATATTTTCATCTTTCGATCGCTTAAGCGAACAATACGGCTTAGAAAAAATTAAGACGATAGGCGACAATTATATGGTAGCCGGCGGTTTGCCACTTCCCTGTACAAATCACGCCGAATCTATTGCCGAAATGGCCCTGGAAATGCAGCAAGAAATCATGAAATTCCGCGACGAATGCGGTAAACCTCTCAATATCCGCATTGGCATTAATACTGGGCCTGTTGTAGCAGGTGTCATCGGCACTAAAAAGTTTATTTACGATTTGTGGGGAGATGCTGTGAATACAGCAAGCCGCATGGAATCTCAGGGACTTCCTGGTAAAATTCAAGTTAGCAACTCAACTTATGAGTTGCTGTGCGATAAGTATTTGTTGGAAAAGCGCGGTAAAATTAATGTTAAAGGCAAAGGATCTATGACGACTTATTTGCTCAAAGGCAGAAAATTGTAACTGACAATTTTAACTTTCGCCGGGGAATACGTGGTATGGGGGCTGACGTTGCAGAGCAGCCACCCTCGACACCAAAATAGATTTTTTTTAACGAACCGCGAAGACGCGAAGGACACGAAGGAAGAGAAAAGAAGAAAAGAGAAGAGAATATAAAGAGTTGCCAAGTAAGTTAACATTGCTATATTAAAATGCGAGTTGATATTAGTTACCAGGGTAAAAATGACTGCGAATCAGGAACATCATTCTTCAATTTCACCGATTTGGCAGCCCTTCACGCAAATGAAAACGGCTGCCCCGCCGCTGAAGGTAATTCGCGGCAAAGGATCGGTGCTGGAATTAGCAGACGGGCGGCAAATTCTCGACTGCATTTCTAGTTGGTGGGTGACTGTTCACGGGCACAGCCATCCGGTTCTCGCTGAGGCTCTTTACGAACAAGCTCAAAAGTTAGAACACGTAATCTTTGCCGGATTTACTCACGAACCAGCCGAGAAACTTGCGAGTAAATTGCTAACTCATACGCCTGCTTCTTTAACGCGGATTTTCTTTTCTGATAACGGATCGACTGCTGTTGAAGTTGCTCTGAAAATGGCATTTCAATATTGGCGCAATCTCGGAGAAACTAACCGTACTAGCTTTATTAGTTTTGAGGGAGGTTATCATGGCGATACTGTGGGCGCGATGTCTGCTGGCAGAAGTTCGCTGTGGTGGGAACCTTTTGCACCTTTAATGTTTGCTGGGGATGTTGTTCCTTTTCCCGCGACTTTTGATGGCGATGAGGAGGTGGAAAGCAAGGAGGCGACGAGTTTAGAGAAATTGGAGTTTTTGTTAAAGCAGGGCGGCTATGCGGGAATTTTTATCGAACCTTTGGTGCAAGGTGCCGGAGGAATGCGAATGTGCCGCCCTGAGTTTTTGCAGGCGATCGCACAACTTGCCCGCCAGTTTAATGTATTGTTGATTTACGATGAAGTAATGACTGGTTTTGGTCGCACGGGCGAACTGTTTGCCTCTGTTAAATCTGGAACTTCACCGGATATCCTGTGTTTGTCTAAAGGATTGTCTGGCGGCTGTTTGCCAATTGCTGTCACAATGGCATCGGAGGATATTTATCAAGCTTTCTGGCGAGATGAATCGGACAAAGCTTTTTTTCACGGTCATTCTTACACCGGAAATCCTTTAGCTTGTGCGGTTGGTGTAGCCTCTTTTGAGCTTTTGGAGCAAAACCCAAATGTTTATCAAGGGATGGAAAAACTGCACCGCCAATATCTGAATCAATGGCTGAGAAATCATCCTAAACTCGAACGGATTCGGACTTGCGGCACCATCGCAGCAATGGATGTGAAAACCGAAAGCGTTTCCGGTTATTTTAATGACATTGCTCCTGTATTGAAAGCCAGATTTCTCGAAGCGGGGTTTTTGCTCCGCCCTTTGGGAAATACGCTTTACTTGATGCCTCCCTACTGCATTTCTCCTGATGAACTAGAATCGATTTATCAGGTGATTCGTCAGGTTTTGGATACTCTGTAAACCCTTTAATTTTAGTAATGAATTTACCCAATTGGAACGATTTGGCTGACGACGCGCTGGCGGGCAAATGTATCTCTCGCGAGCAATCTTTAGCCGTATTGCGCGCACCGGATGAGGTTTTGCTGGAACAACTAAACGCAGCTTATCGGGTTCGCCGCCACTACTGGGGAAACCGAGTCAGGCTGCACTATTTGTTAAATGCTCAAAGTGGCCTTTGTCCTGAAGATTGCCATTATTGTTCTCAGTCAAAAATTTCGACTGCGGAAATTGAGAAATATCCCCTCTTAGCTAAGGAGAAAATTCTGGATGCCGCCCAACGCGCAGCAGAGTTAAAAGCTGGTACGTTTTGTTTGGTGATTTCGGGCCGCCAACCCAGCGCATCTACTTTCGATCGCGTTTTGGATGCTGTTGAGACTGTGAAGGCAAATTATAACCTGAAAATTTGCGCTTGTTTGGGATTGTTGAGCGAGGAGCAAACTCATCGGCTGGCTAAAGCTGGAGTCGATCGCGTAAATCACAATCTCAATACTTCCGAATCATATCACACGGACATTTGCACCACTCACACTTTTGGCGATCGGGTGGAAACCGTCGAACACGTAAAAGCAGCGGGAATCACAACTTGTTCCGGCGGAATTTTGGGGATGGGCGAATCGGATGATGATGCGATCGATTTAGCGCTTTCGCTTCGCGAGTTGGGCGTTACTAGCGTGCCGGTCAACTTTTTCATTCCGATTCCCGGTACGCCATTTGCAGATGTGAACAGGTTAACTCCCCGCCAATGTTTGCGAATTCTTTGTTTGTTCCGATTTTTGCTTCCCAGTCAAGAAATTCGGATTGCTGGGGGACGGGAGGTGCATTTGCGATCGCTGCAACCTCTCGGACTCTACCCCGCTAATTCTATCTTTGTGGGCGATTATCTGACAACTCCCGGACAAGCTGCCCATCAAGATTGGGACATGATTCGAGATGCGGGATTTGCGATCGAATCCCCCGAAGGTTCTCTCTTAGAAGTTGATTCAGCAGTTACCAAATCCGAACAAAAAACCCTGGTTGTTTAACTATTATAGTAGTTTTCAATCGAATGAAATAGAGTAGGACACGGCAGTGCCGTGTCCCTACCCAATATCTCTACTTCACGCTTACGCATGGGCGGATAGAAACCGGGTTTCTGAGATAGCAAATGCCTCAGCCTTAACTTCTGAGATTGTAGTCAAAAACCCTTATTTTCCGGTTGACATTCTTCAATCTAAAATCTAAAATCTAAAATCATACAAGGGGGGGGAAATTGTGGACAAACGCGAAGAAATTACTATCGCAGAATACCAGCTAACTGCCGAATCTTTTCGAGAAGGAACTTGGCATCATGACGTATCCCAAAATCGATCGGCATTGACCGCTGCCATGCCCCGCAATCCCGGTAAAATTCTCGATATAGGATGCGGGCCGGGACGAGATTTAGTAGCCTTCAAGAGCCAAGGACACACAGTTGTAGGCTTAGATGCAACTCCAGCTTTTGTAGAAATAGCTAAGAAGTTATCGGGATGCGAAGTTTGGCAGCAATCTTTTCTGAATCTCGACTTGCCAGAGGCAGAATTTGACGGTATTTTTGCCAATGCTTCCCTGATTCACGTTCCCAGCGACGAGATGGTAAAAGTGCTGCAAAATTTGCACAAAGCCTTAGTTGTTAACGGTGCAATTGTCATGTCAATGTGTCGGGGAAATTGGGAGGGATACGACGAGAGACCAACGGGAAAACGCTATACAGCCGGATGGGAATATCATACCTTAGCGCCTTGTTTAGAACAAACAGGATTTGCAATAGTCAATCACTACTATCGCCCCCCCGGCTTACCCCGCGAAGCTCAATCTTGGGTAGTAATGGTGGGCAAAAAAATCTAACGTAAATTAGAAATTGGCAATCGGTAATTGCCAATCATTCCCCTCTCTTCCTCTGCGCCCTCTGCGCCCTCTGCGGTAAAAAAAAACTAATTCAAAAAATTACAGAGGATTGTTGTATACTGTTCCACAGTCAAAACAACCACTTTCTGCACAACTTAAAACACAATTAATATGACAGAGAAATCCCACATTTTTTTAGCGGGTGCTAGCCGAGGCGTAGGCCTAGAAATCGCGAAGTTGTTGGTAGAACAAAAGATGCAAGTAACAGCACTTTTGCGATCGCCCGCAACCAGCACGGAATTAGAAGCGATGGGCATCAAAGTCGTGAATGGCGATGCTTTGGATGCAGCAGCTATGGAAGCTGCGATGGCTGGCGGCGATTCAATTCATGCCGTAATCAGCACAATTGGCAGCTTGCCAAAAGATAGAGAAATATCCGATTATTGGGGCAACAAAAACTTGATTGATGCGGCCGTCAAAGCAGGCGTGCAAAAATTTATTTTAGTTTCATCAATCGGCAGCGGTAATAGTGTCGGCGCTTTGCCGCCCCAAGCTTTAGAAACTTTGCGCCCGGTTTTAATTGAAAAGGAAAAAGCCGAAAATCATTTGATAGCAAGCGGGATGATTTATACAGTGATTCGTCCGGGCGGACTCAAATCGGAACCTGCAACAGGCAACGGTATTTTAACAGAAGATTGTCGAGTTTCTGGAACGATCCACCGGGCAGATGTAGCGCAGCTAGTTTGTCAGTGTTTAGTTTCTGATGCTGCTAACAATAAAGTTGTGTCGGCGGTAGATAAACAGATGGTTTACGGCCATTCAGAATTTGAGGTATTAACTTTCTAGGGGCGGGTTTAGCGCAAAATAAGCTGTCTGGCATCTAAATTGTATTTTTTGGGCGGGCTAGAAGCCCAACCCCTACTCCCCACAGGAAAATTGAACTTTTGTGGAACAGGCATCTTGCCTGTTCCTAAAAATGCTGCGCCCAACCCCTACTCCCCACAAGAAAATTGAACTTTTGTGGAACAGGCATCTTGCCTGTTCCTAAAAATGCTGCAAGATTTGGCACTCAAGAATCAAAGGGCTTAATCCACGATCGCCCGATCGCCCAATCTAAAACCAAACCCGCGATCGCAAACAATACTACACTCTCGACACCGCGAACCGCAAACGGCAATAACTCCTGTAGGGCGGGCATCTTCCCGGCATCAAAAAACAATCCAGAATCCAACTGTCCAAAAGCCCGCACCAACCCAAAAGCCAACACCGCACCAGATTTTAGCTGCGGGTTAACATCTCGGCGAATCGCATAGCGGTAAGTCACGCCGAACAAAAAACCGCCCAAAAGTGCGATCGTCCCTCTGAAGGCAAAATTTAGGTCAATTTCCCTTACCTGCAAATTCGCCAGAGAATCCAACCGATCCGCTAGAATTAAGCTATTACCAAGGGCGATCGCCCCAAAACCCAGCAAACAAGACAAAGCAGCAACACTCCCTGCCTTCAAAGATTCTACCCGTTCAGCCGCACTAAAATTTGACGAATCCTTCACAGCGCCCTCATTTCAAAAATGGCTCAAATTGACTTATCATAAGGTTTGAAGTCACTTTGTACAGTTTGTTCAATAAATAGCTATGGATATTTTGTCACTCGGTTGGGTTTCGGTGCTAGTTCTGTTCTCCTTCTCAATTTCAATGGTCATTTGGGGACGCAACGGTTTCTAGATTCCAGAATAGCTTGCGGGGCCAGCTTTTTAACGGCCCCGCATTTTTTTTCATCCTATTTAACCAAATCAAAATAACAGGAGTTGGAAACATGACAGCAAAAAAAATATTAATGTTAGTCGGCGACTTTGTAGAAGACTACGAAGTAATGGTGCCCTTCCAAGCACTGCAAATGGTAGGTCACACCGTCCACGCCATCTGCCCGGACAAAGCCGCAGGCCAAACAATTCGCACAGCAATTCACGACTTTGAAGGCTATCAAACCTACACCGAAAAACCCGGTCACAACTTCACTTTAAACGCGACTTTTGACGAAATCAACCCAGCAGACTACGACGCTTTGGTTATCCCCGGAGGACGCGCCCCAGAATACATCCGCCTCAACGAACAAGTGCTGCAAATTACCCGCTACTTTGCCAACAGCAAAAAGCCGATCGCATCTATTTGTCACGGCTTGCAAGTTCTAACCGCCGCCGGCGTACTCGAAGGCAAACGGTGCACCGCATACCCCGCTTGCAGCCCCGACGTACTCCGGGCCGGCGGCAAATATACAGAAGTTCCAGTTACCGAAGCCGTAGTCGATGGCAATTTAGTCACCGCCCCCGCGTGGCCAGCACATCCTAACTGGCTGGCTGAATTCCTGAAAGTTTTGGGAACGAAGATCGAACATTCAGAGAAAGTCGAAGTATGACTATTTTCACAGTCAAAGTTAAACCGAATTCCAAACAGCAAAGCATCGCAGAACAACCCGACGGCAGCCTCACAATACATCTCAAGTCGCCGCCAGTGGAGGGTAAAGCCAATCAAGAATTAATCATACTGTTAGCGAAAAAGTTTAAAGTGCCGAAATCTGCGATCGGCATTAAATCCGGTTTTTCCTCCCGAAATAAACTTGTGGAAATTCCAATGGAACCTTTCACTTAGAAATCAACGTAATAACAAATCTATCTAAAGAGGGATACAGACTCAAATTTAAAATTCATATATTAGTAGTTGTAGAGTTAGAATATAAAATTATGAGCATTGAAAATAGAGTCGAAGCAACAGCGAAGAATATTGAAGGCAAAATCCAAGAAGCTGTTAGCGAAGTTACTGGCAATCAGAAAGATAAATTAGAAGGTCAAGCCAAGCAGGATGAAGCATCAGCAATTCACTTGAAAGAAGACCTTAAAGATAAAGCCAAAGAGATTGTAGACCGAGCTTAGTAACAGTATTCGCTACAACTTTCCTGCCTACTAAATCCCGCAAACGATATGTTTGGGGGATTTTTTATAATGAGCCTAAATTATTTGTATCAATATCTTGGGGCGGGTTTATAAAGATTATTGGTGGCAAATTCATCGGCGAACCGCCTACAGATTCTAGTAATTCATAATGCAAAAGCATTAATTTTGTTGCGGGAATTGTTTCCATTGCATAAGTTGTGCCATCTTGAGGAGAAAATTATACCTCAAAAGCACTGCCATCAAATTCCATGACAACTGTTCCTACTTGTCCTTTATATAATTTAATGATTTGTTTTGTTTCAAAATGGGTTGCTTCTAAGTCTTCTGTTAAAGCAACAATATCTATAGCAATCCTAAATGATTTTCTCTATCTAGATCAATCCTAAATGATTTTCTCTGTGTAAGTATATTGACGTATTTTGGGGAAATCAAATTTATGTTCGTT
>NZ_JAUBSH010000095.1:0-25524 GCF_036704705.1 Microcoleus sp. K1-B1
AGCAATCATTTGAGGTTTTGACAATTCTGAATTTTTTTAAAATTAAATCAGATAGAATATCTGCGGAATGTGGGTTAGATGATTTACCATTGATGGGATTAATTATTTTGTACCAGGTATCGCCATAATTATCCATTTCGATCGCTACTTCAGTACCGTCCGCCGCTCCAACACGGTCGTAATATTCCACTTTGTAAATATTACCTGTTTTTTGTGAAACTACAATTGCCTCGCAGGTAATGCTACAACCTAAAGCTTTTCTTAAAATAAAAGGCACTACTGTTTTAGCTTCGGCCGATTGAGAAAACAGGACAACAGATGGCATTGCAATTAACAACGGTAGAGTTACTGAGATAACACTAGAAGAAATTGCTAACAAGGAAGATGCGAAAAAAGATTTGATTGGTTTAATCATGGTGTCCTCTTAATTTTTAATTTCTGTGATTAGCCAGGGATGAGACCCCTGGCTAGAGATATTCGATCAGTATTAATTTAGTGGGGATTAGTCACGCGCTAACCACCAAATTAAGGCACCTATGGTTCAGGTGGTAACTCGACCTTACCTGTAACAGGTGTTAACTTAAGTTCCCCCTTTTGAGCAGCTTCTTTTCCTGCAATCACTTCCTCCATCGCCTGAATAAAGTGAGACTGGGTAACGCGCTTCTCGATTTCTGACTTTTCTTCACTCGCAGCATTTGCTACAGCATTCAACACAGCTTTTTTAATATCCCGTCCTGAAATTTCATCAAACTGTGCCGCCAGTTGTGTAAAGTTTACTGATTCATCCAGAGGCAACTTACTAGGAATTTGAGCTTGCCAAATTTTAGCCCGTGCTTCTGCATCTGGTAAATCAAGTTGAATCTCAAAACGAATCCGGCTAACAAAGGCTGAGTCATAGTTATGAACCAAGTTGGTAGTTAAGCCAATAAGACCCTTATAAGAAGAGAGTTGTTCAAGCAAAATACTGCGAGCAGAATTAATGCCTGCATCCGCTGATTGACTCACTTGCTCTAACCGTTTCCCAAAATCCCTATCAGCTTCGTTCCAAACTATGAAGGCGTTATTAGTTGTAGCAAAGGCAAAAATTTCCTGAATGATTTGCTCAGGGACACCTACAAATTTAGATGCGGTTGATGGAACTTCCAAAACTTTTAATTCTAAACTGTGGGCAATCACTTCAAGCAGCATACTTTTCCCCGTGCCAGAAGGCCCATAGCAATTGATTGAAAGTGCAATGTCGGATTGATGCTTTTCACCCATACCCCAAGTATCGTAAATCAGATCGTGATGTGTAATCTCAGCCAAAATTCTCTTAACCTGAAGTCGAGCTTTTTCTGTAGGAAAGATAAAACTCTCTAGCGAATATTTTGGCTTTCTCAGGTTACTTGTCAGATCGATAGCCGGATCTGAAGATTTATTAAGAGTTTCAGGCTCTTTTTCCTGGTCGGGGCTAAAATGGCTTTTCCCATTAAGAGAATGAAGTTCAGCAGTAGCCTTGAGAAATCCGTTGAGTCTGTCAGGTCTGGGCATAGTTCTAGAGTTTTGTTTGTGTGTAGTTTGCATAGTAGGAACACAGAAGTGCTATGTCCCCACTTCTTAGGAAAAGGGTTGAATTAATCAACCTGAATTATTAAGGCATCGAAAAATAGTTCTCGCTTCATTTTGGCGTAAGGATCTAACCGGGAATCCAGAGATTCTATGAACGGGAGGCTAAACGGGAGGCTAAACGGCAACTGAGGCAATTCAGGTGGAGCAACAAATTTTTTGAATAGCGGTGTGAAAATATCCTCAGATGTTTTCTGCCAGCGCCGATATTCACTCCCCTTCAAATCATTGTCTAAGACATAGATGAATTTCAGGTTTGATTCAGAAATATTTGATTTAATTTTCAAGTCCAGATTGTCAACTTTAGGGACTTGATATTCCAGAGAATCCTTGTCTTCACCTCTTGGATATAGCCAGATTGTAAGCTTTTGCCAATCCAGGTTAGGAATGCGACGACTAGCCGCGAAGATCGGACGACCTATCAGATCATCAAAAAAGTAGGACACTGTGTCACTGAGAATGTTCTTACCATTTTGATTTTGACCGGGGACACCGATGATTTGAATTTGGTCTAAATTGCTATCACGGTGGGCAGATTCTAAGGTAACGGTCAGAAAAGTATTTCGATTTTTACTTGTGTGTTGCATGACTCATTATTCTTTGTTTACAAGTAGATATTGATCGTTTGAGAAGACTGTCATTTAGCCTCTAGTTGCTTGCAATACTTCAGCTTGCTCTCGGTTTGGCTTGGTAGTTGCATCAGGCGCTTTTTCCAGCTCGATAATTTTCGATCTGGGTTGTGATTCTCTGGGGTTCCAGATTTCTACAACTGCCAGACTACCAATCATGTAGAACATAAAGAAAAGTACCAAAGCGTATGCAAAGTAAGTCAATATCACAGATGTGATAAAAGCTATATAAACTAATTGAATTAAGTAGAGAATCCATTCAATGAAAGCCTGAAAGATTTCAGCTACTAATTTCTTTGCACTGTTCCATAAATTTTTGATCCAGTTCCACATAATTGAAAAGGTCTCCTTTTGTTAGTTTCAGATGTGTTGTTACAATCAGCGAAAAAAAAATCTGATGCTCAAGTGGGCTGTACTTTCAGTGTAGATAACGGCTACCAAAAGGTATTGATAGCCACTATCAATTACTTGCTAAGAGAACAAGTTAAAAACGAAAACTGCTCCTTCAACCAGCCAGTCGATCAAAAACGTATCCTCGTCGCCGATCGAATTCAAATCTGTGTGATGGATTTGATGGGCGTGCGGTTCGTGAATGTGAAAATTGTGTTCGCCTCCAAATTTTTCGTGCATTTTATTTGCCTCCATTTCGGCTTAATTTTTTGCTTTGGCGAAGGTGTACTTCACTGATCTGATTAGAACATGAATCATTAATATGACTGTTAATAAAATTTTAATGCTGATTAACTATGGGTATGCTATGATTAGCGAGTACATCAATATGAGGAGAAAATTATGTTATCGCAAGATTTACCCAACTTTTGTAAAGAAGCTGCTAAAACCTGGAAAATTAAGAAGTTATTTAATGATTTAGAAGAAACACACAGGAAATTAAACAAAGGGCAATCTCTGGGGGATTATGAAAAACACTATTTATGTTTATTGCTTTCTGGTATTGAGCCAATGCAAATGTCCGATCAGCTTTATGATTCTGTAGAAACGACTAGAGTTAAAATCACACAAAGCGGTTTATATAAGACTATCGACAAATTAACGGGCGGTCAAGTTAAAAATTGGAGAGATCCGATTATTCTTTTAGTGAACAAAGGCTATCGCCAAAGCGAAGAGGTACAAGAGAAGGAAGACATCCTGTTAATGATGACTTGTGATGTAGAGGTCAGCGAACAAATTTTAAGACAATTGGAAGATAAAGTTAAGCACATTTTAGGGGCTAAGAAGTTGAGAATACAAAAGATTGAAAAAGGAAGTATAGTCATATTTTGGCAAGGTTCTGGGTCAGCCTACGAACAAATTGAGGTTTTGTTTAGACAAGGGATACTTTCTGATAGATTGGAAGTGCCTGTTTTGGATGTGCGGATTGTCCCTAGTGAAAATCCCGTGAACTTAAGTCAATGGTTTGAGAATATTTTTACAACAGGTTGGCAGAGTGTAGAAGAGTTGCTGACACCACAACAATTAAGACCCGCTTATTTTGCCGAATCAGTACAACAGGCTAAACGAATTGATTTACAAATAGATTTAATTAGCCATACAGTAATTCTTCTCTTGACTTTAACTCGTGAAAATGCAGAGCGCGTGATTGTTAACCTGAAAGTTTTCCCCACTGCCGAGCTCCCTCATTTACCCGCCCATCTCAAATTAATTCTTTTGGTAGAAGGGGAAATCTTTAAAGAAATTACCAGCCGCAGTGCCGATCAATATATTCAGTATGAATTTGAGGAGGAGCCTGGGAATGATTTTACTGTAAAATTGGCATTAGGTGAAGCTGAAATAACAGAAGAATTTGTCGTATAAACAAATAATGTAAATATTTGTTATTTGTTTTTGCTTTCTTTGGCAAAATCTATGCTATTATACCACAATATTCTTATGACTGACAAAGTTATGAGCCTGTTTCTGCTAGATGGTGTGGGCGATTTTAGCCAAGGTTTTACAGTTGGGTTGAAAATCTGGGGTGGTGATGCACCTGCTCAGAGTGAGATGATGACTGGAGAAACAGGCAAATTACCCCCAGCACCAGATTTACCGCAGCTTTATGAAGCTTGGCGAAGTGCTTATCGAAATTATGTGGAAATAAGGGCTAAAAATCCTAATGATGATAATAGCCCAGCAGCTTTTGCGCCCAAAGAACGACCTGTTGTAACTCATGTGTCTGGTGAATATCAGGAATGGGAGAATCAAAAAACGCAGGCTTATCATGCTTGCATACAAGCTGAGGACAAGTTATTAAAACGGTTCTATAAGTGGTTAAAATCCTCTGATTTTAGTGAAGTTAGAGCTAGATTAAGAGAACATTTGGTTCAGGCTAGAGATCGAGCTAATCGCATTTTGGTTGAAAGCAATGATGAAGATTTCCAAAAAATGCCTTGGCAAAGATGGGATTTGTTGCAGGCATTCTCTTTGTCGGAAATTGGGTTGATTTCACCCAATTTTCAAAAAAGAGATGTGTCGCTCGACTGCAAACAGCAAGCGAGAATTTTAGTCATTTTAGGTAAAGATGCTAATATTCAAGAGGAAATTCAGAAGTTGGTCACAGAGAATATTGAAATTAAACTTGTGACTAATTTAGCTGATTTAGATGAGCCTTTATGGAATGAAGCATGGGATATTATTATTTTTAATGGTCATAGTAGCACTTCTGAGAAGGGGACACAAGGAGAATTTGAATTAAGGGATGGTAATAAATTAAAAGTTAGTGAAATTAGGAGCCATTTTAATAAAGCCATTGAAAAGGGGTTAAAGTTGGTAATTTTTAACTCTTGTGATGGTTTAGGTTTAGCTCATCAATTAGGGGAAGGTCAGGCACTATATTTACCGCAAATTGTTGTGATGCGGGAGATTTTACCCATAGCTTTAGCACCAAAATTTTTACAATACTTTTTTGAGGAATTCACTAAGGGAATCTCTTTATATTCGGCACTCAGATTAACTAGAGATAGATTGCAAATTTTAGAGAAAGATTTTCCTTGTGCAAGTTGGTTGCCTGTTTTATACCAAAATCCTGCGGAAATTCCGCTGCGTTGGCACGATTTAGTAATTCCCCCCAATCCTTATCAGGGTTTGGCTGCTTTCCAAGAAACCGATCGAGAATTTTTCTTTGGGCGTAAATGTTTTACTCAGGAATTATTTAACTTGGTGAAGCGTCAAAAATTGACTGCGGTAGTTGGTGCGTCTGGTAGTGGTAAATCATCAGTGGTATTAGCGGGTTTAATTCCTGAATTAAGAAAACTCAATTATCAAATTTTAAAAATACGTCCAGGTAATGATTGTTTTGCTTCGTTGGCTGCTGCGATCGCCTTTGTACTTACAGCAATTAATCGGACTACAGAAACCGGAGAAGCTGCTAATAATTTAAACGAAATAGATATGGATATTGAGTTAAAATCATCGAAACATAATTTAACTCAATATTTAACAAATATCGCGCAACAGTCATCTCGTCGAGTGGTTTTAATTATCGATCAATTTGAAGAGTTATATACTCTCTCTTCCGAGAGCCAGCCTTTTTTAGATAGTTTATTAGATGCGATAGAGCGCGCTCCCGCATTTAATTTAGTAATTACATTGCGAGCCGATTTTTTAGGAACTGCCTCAAATTATCGTCCTTTTGGTGAAAAATTGCAGGATCGTATTAAGCTATTATTACCAATGAATGATGATGAATTGAGTGAGGCAATAGAATTGCCCGCAGAAAAGCGATTGGTGAAATATGAAGATGGTTTAGTCCAGAAAATTATCAACGATCTAGATCGTGCGCCAGAGGCTTTACCTTTATTGCAATTTGCTTTGACTGAGTTATGGAAAAAACAACATCAGCGCATTCTCTCTTATAAAGTTTATAACGATATTGGCAGCGTGAAAACTGCTTTAAGTCAATATGCCGATCGGGTTTATTTAGGATTGAATGAAGAGGAGCGAGAGCAAGCTAAATGGATTTTTATTAGGCTGGTACAACCAGGGCAACGAAACGAGGATACGCGCTGTTTAGCGACTCGTAATGATTTTGCCAATAATTGGGGTGTGGTGCAGAAATTAGCAAATGAGCGGCTAGTAGTGACGAATTTGGATCGGGAAACCCAAGTAGAAACTGTAGAAATTATCCATGAGGCATTAATTGAAAATTGGCCAGAGTTAGTTACATGGATGACAGACGAAAGGCAGTTTAGAATTTGGGAAGTACAGATTCAGGGATTAGTACAACAATGGTTAAATTGCGATCGAAGCAATGATACTTTATTGCGAGGTTTACCTTTAGATGTGGCATTAGATTGGCTAGAGAAACGAGGAGAGCAATTACGTTCTGATGTGCAGGATTTTATTTTACAAGGGCAACTTTTACGGGAGCAGGAGCAAGCAGAGCGGGAACGACAAAGCCTGATTCGAGAAAGTGATAATTTGGGGAACTTAGCTTTCAGTCAGTTTCAGGCGGGAGAAGGTGGTATCAATGCTTTAAAGATCGCATTGGAAGCCGGATATAAGCTTAAACAATTAGTAAAAGATGGTGAACCATTAGCAAATTATCCAACGACTAGCCCGTTATTGGCTTTACAGACTATTACGAGCAATATTCGAGAAAAAAATGAGTTTAAAAGTGATAATGCTATTGACAAAGTGATTATTACTCCAGACGGTCAGCAAATTGTTTCCTTGAGTGCCAAGAAGGGTAAAGTGATAATTTGGAATTTATCAGGTCAGAAAGTCACTGATTGGGATGAACCAGAGAATCAAGGCATTCAGGATTTAGCGATGAGTCCTAATGGTAAATACATTGTTACTATCAATAACAAAGGAAATTCGTATATTTGGGATTTTTCTGGCAAGCAAATAGCCCAAGTAGAATCAGGAGTAATAGAGGATATAGTTAAATTTAGCCCAGATAGTCAATATATTGTTCTGGCATCAAAACTAAGTACGACAATAAAAATTTTTAATTTATCAGGTCAGCAGACTAAGGATTTTATAATTAATGGCGGTGGGACTATACATAGTTTAGAATTTACTGCTAATGGCAACGAAATTGTGGTAGGAACTGCTATTGGGACGGTGCAATTTTGGGATTTAAAAACTCTGCAAAAAATCAGATATTTTCAAGCTAATACTAATCAAATTACTAAAATATCAATAAGTCCTGATGGTAAAAAAGTTTTGACTTTAGGGGTAGATACTAATCCATCTCAACCTACTGTTTTGATAGCTAGACTTTGGGATTTATCAGGTCAAAAAATTGCTGATTTCAATTTTTCCCAAACTTTATTTTTGCAGGAGGGTGATGTTAGTTTTAGTCCTGATAGTCAACAAATTGCTACAGTCAGTGTAGGGGAAGGAGTCGTCAAATTATATGATACCACATCAGGAAAAATTATTGACCAACAGATAATAAGTTCACTTTTTGGTTTTGGCTTAAGCTATAGTCTTGATGGTCAAACAATTTTTATCTCAGGGTTTGACGGAATTAAATTATTAAGTATAGCCCCACCTTCTGTTATAGCATTACCGACAAACTATGAAAAAAAAGGAGTAGATGGTGTAAAATATATAACACTGAGAAATTTACATTATAGTGCAGATGGTGAAAAGCTTTTAATTACAGATCCATATAACCAGATATTAGATATTTGGAATTCCCAAGAAAAACAAGTTGAAACAGTTAATATTGGCGACAGTTTTGCTAATTCATCCCCTGACGGAAAATCTATTATATTTGTTACTAAAGAAGGTGTTCATAAACTGGATTTAACAGGCAACTTGATTTCGGAGGTTAAAACTAATGTAAGCAATGAAGAAATACTATTGTGGACTTTTAACCAGGCAGACTATGTAGGCGACAAAAAATATAGCTCTAGTTTTGATGGTAGCAAGATAGCCACAATTGGAGTTAATAATAGTGATACTTTTGATAAAGTAGGTACAAATTCACGTTTTCCTCTACGTTTTTGGGATTTATCAACTCAGCAAGTTAAGCAATTCAAACATGATTCTCTACCTGAAATAGTTGGGCAAGTAGTCGTTAGTCCAGATGGTCAATATATTCTGACTATCATTTCAGGTATGGGTAAACTTTGGGATGCTTCTGGAAATTTACTCAATCCATTAGATGTAAATAATAAATCATCAGCAAATTGCAAAGAAGTTTCCATGCCCGCTATTTTATTAGATATTTCTAAAACAGAAACATTTGTTCCTGGTCTTGGGTTAGTTTATGGAGTCAAGATACTCGATATTTGGCAAAATTCTACAGCCATCAAAGCCGGGTTAAAAAGTGGTGATATAATTTTGGAAATAGATGGCCACAAAATATCTGACCTCAAAAATGATGATGTATCGAAAGCCTATGATTTTCTGAAGGGAACGCCAGGTACTACTGTCAAAATTAAAGTTGAATCCCGCAATAATAACATAGAAGAAAAAAGTATTGTTCGGGAAAATTTTATATTTGACATAACTAATTTCCTGCTTTTTGAAGGAAACACCGCAAAATTTAGTCCTGATAGTCAATATCTGGCAACATGGGATCTGGCAAGAACAGAATTACACTTAAGGAATATAAATAGCAAGAAATTTATTAAATTTGATAATCAAGCAGGGATTATGGATGCCTATTTTAGTCCAGACAGCAAATTAATAGTAACAACTGGTGCCGATTATTCAATTAAGATATGGGACTTTTCTGGCAAATTGATTAATCAAATTAAATTACAACAATCTCCAAATGCCTTGACTTTTAGCCCTGATAGTCAGCAAATTGCTTTTTTAGGTTATCCCAATGAATTAAGCATCTGGAGTTTAGCTGGAAAACTAATTGCTAAATATACAGTTCCCGAGTCAGGTCAAGGGTTAATCCAATTTAGCCCAGATGGTAAGTATATAGCCACTGGCGGCAGAAAAGTGATGATTTGGCACAATCAGAACTTAGATGAATTATTAGCGACAGGGTGTGACTGGTTACAGGATTATTTCGTTACTCGTCCAGAGGAAAAACAAAAATTAAAAGTGTGTCAAGCTAATTCCAATTTTAAATAAATCAGAATTTACACAGGGCCAAAGAAACCGGGTTTCTACACTTGAAATAAAAAATCACCCTGTTTGGCAAGTTCGTAATAATCAAAGTCTATTTTTAAACTAAGTTTTGTCTAAATCCCGCTAGCCAAACAATTCCTGTACCGGAAGAGAAAAACGCGATCGATCCGGCCCACTAGCCGATCTAGCATAAGTCGCTTGATTGCGAATCGCTAGAATCTGCTCCTCATCGCGAAGCATCGACGGCGTAAACTGATAGCGCTGATGTCGCAAGTCCTGCAAAGTCACCTTCAATTCATCAGGCTGTTTCCCTTGTAGCCGATCGCGATAGTAAATTTCCTCAGCACATTTTCTCACAGCATTACCGACTTCTGCGGGCGTACAAAGCCTGTAATCCCTCAACAGAATCCGCCACTCATCATCCGTCCAAGGCGACTCAGAAGCATTACGAAACTCAGGAAAATATTTTTTCAGATGAAGATTGAAAATCTCATACATCGCCCCTTCGTGAGGCAAATCCACAAAGAAAATATCATCAAAGCGACGAATTAATTCCGGTGGTAACATCCCCAAACGGTTAACTGTCGCCACGATATAAATTGGGTATTGATGCTCTTGCATCCAAGTTAAAAGCTTCCCCGATAAACGCCTAGAAACACCGCCATCGGTATTGGAATCCCACCCTGCAAAGCCTTTATCAAAATCATCCCAATAGAGAATTGTAGGACTTAAAGCCTGAGTCAGTTCCAGCAGTTCGCGCAAAGCTAAATCTGGTCTGGAAGAACCGACAATCGAACCCCAATCAGCCGCCAACAGCGGTACTCCCATCTTCTTAGCCGCAAGTTTAGCACTCAGACTTTTGCCCGTACCCGGCGGCCCCCAGAGAATCATTCCCTTGGGAAATTTGAGTCCGTATTTCTCTGCTTCTGGACTCAACAGAGAAGCCACCTTTGACAGCGACTCGTCTAGCAAGTCTAAACCACCTGCATCCGGCACATCTGCCTCGGCAATAAACTCTAGACCTCGCCCCCGCAGCTTGTTAACCTTGTGGTCGAGCACCAACCGCGCTATTTCCTCCACAGTCGAAGCAAAAGCTAGCGATCGCTCCAAAATCAACTCGATCTCACCTTGGGGCAACCCCTGGCAAGCTCGAACCAAAGCAGCTTGCAACACCTCGTCGCCTTTGTCGCCAAGCCAAGGATTGCGATCGCAAAACAACTCCACCACCTTTTGTGCTGCAACTCGGGACGGTAAAGGAGTCGTCAGTACGGGAATCAACGGCTGCAAGTTCACCGGCAGTTGTATGTAGTTTTCCAGCATCACCCAAAACTGAGGAGCCGCAGACCAAGATGAGTGATAGTAAGCATTTGCCAGTTGAAACCCCAGACGCGAACTCACCTGACCGGATTCGTCAAAATCTAGCACTCCCTCAAGAATGTAAATTCCCTCTCTCCTACTCTCTAATAGAAACTGAAGCACGTCAGAATCTGGGTGCAAGTCAGTATTTTGTAAGATACACTCACCGTCCCCACTTACAATTTCCTGCAAGCAACTGTACCCTGAGTTCCAAAAGAAAACAGGCAAATGCAGTTCCTGCCCCCAATTCTGAAACTGTGTTAAAACTCTGATTCGGTCAGGTATGTAATACTCCAGCCCGACAATCTTAATGCCTCTTTGGGCCAAAGCGAGCCAGTCATTGAGGGTACGCATAAATTCAACGGCAAGAAATATTCAAAGGTACTCTTCTCATTGATAGGCTACGGTCGAGCCTTGCCATCAGCCAACAGTTCTACAGCAGTCAAACATCCTCTTAATTCTTAGGAATTATTTACCTATTTTACTGAATATACATAGTTATTTATTTCGGCTGATTGCAAAGTAATTACACCATGTTATGCCAATTCACTATGAAGCTGCATTTAATATAACGCTAAGGATATATAGCAAAACCATTTGATTTGTAAACAATCGATTCAATCATCACAAGCGTTTCAGGTTGTTCTACATTCACGACTCAAATAGACTTGCTATAGTTCCAACAAGAAAGACATCAGCCTCATTTAGTGTATTTTCATAGTGAATTGGTATTATTACATCAATATTGTTTAAACTAATAATTTTATAAATAATTATTAATAGCCATAATTAAAAAACAACTAATTATAAATTTGATGAAATTTGAGAGCGCCTAACGGCGCTGTTAGCCGTGAAGTAGTTTAATTAAATCAAACTTCATGGCTACAACAACAGCTAAAAACCATAACTCTCGCCCATCCAATGGAGCAGTGACTTTGAATGGCAAAAGCAATGGTACTGCTAAGTCAAAGAGTCCAGCAACAGCTACCCAATCACAGGTCAGTCGCCGTTCGACACTCACTGTAGAAGAGCAAGCAGACGCACTTCTAGACCGCGTGCGAACTACCATCCTAAAAAAGTTTGGAGTCAAAATTCAACTGCGCGAAAAACGCCTCCAAACTAAGGTAGGTCACGCTACCAAGGAAAAACTAGGTTTGGATATTGCTGCACAGTTAAAAAAACGCGGCAAAACGATGAACTGGCAGCGTTGGAATAACGAAGTGTTTCCAGCTCTATTTGGTCAACCCGATGCACTGCGCCACGATATGGAAGTCATTGCGCTTGTTATGGCAAAACTATACGACGTTTTCGAGCTTGACCCGCAAGAAGCAATTAAAGGTCTTGTCAAATTCAATCAAGAATCGCTTGCTAAACGCAATAGCTATAACAAGCAGGATGAATCCGATGATGAAGATGAAGATGATGATGTGGATGACTTAGAAGATGAACTTGATGCTGATGAAGATGAGGAAACAGATGAATCCGAAGAAGACTTGGATGAGGACAGCGAAGATGATTTCGATACCGAGGAAGAAGATGAGGAAGATGATGCTGATGAAGATGAGGACGAAGATTTAGAATAATCTTTTACCCTCGCTCAAATTTTACAGATTCCTTCACCGTCGCTCTTGTTGAATATGTAAAACTCTGCTCTACCTAAAAACGGTAGAGTAGAGTTTTTTATTTTATTCATGTTATAATTATTTTAATCAAACTTCACCTTTCATGGAAATATTTAAAGTATTAATTGCTTTCAACTTAATGAGTTTTAAATACAGTTATTAATTTTTTTTTGGAAATTAAATCCAATAATTAAACTTAAAGAGGCAGCGATTGCTGCTGTGTATATGAACAAACTTGAATTCAGGAAGATTGAGAAATGAGAGTCACTGAAAAAGTTCAAAAGACTAATGCAACCCCTACCGATAAAGCTCATAAGACTCAGATAAAAGCCCTCGACAAGTGCATTAGTTACAACGATAAACTTCGCCTAATGGTACTAGAAGTTTTGAGAGAAGAATCAGGTCGGGAACTGGCAAGTGTTGCTCGCTTTAACGGTGGCGAATTTGATTGGGAAACACATAATGCCCAATTTCGCGCTGACTACAGTGAAACACCTTTAAAGGAATTGATGCGTGCTGGTCGCATCCTATACGGATTGACCGACATGGATGCAATCCGCGATCGCCGCGCCAAGCATCGGGGCATTCGCAATCAACGGCTCGCTCGTCAGAGCAGCGGAGTTGCTTCAAGCTCGCAAAGTGTGCATGAAGAAGTGGATGTTGCTGACGACGACATCGATGATTTGGATTGAGCCACTTGAGCAACTAAGAATGTCAAAAATAGCCTGTTAATGGCCGCTTCCCCACTCCTCATTTATTCTAGGAGTGGGGAAGCTTATTGCCACCCACCCACCCTTTGATTCAGAGCTATTTTACTTTGTAAAAACCGTATTTGACCTGGATGCGGATTTTAGAGGGCTAAAAAAGGAGGAAAAAAGAGGAAAAAACAGCACATTTTTTACTCATTACACCTCCTATTTCCTACTTTTAGCCTCATTTTAAGTATAAATGCTTATCATTTTTTGTAAAGAATTGTTGCTTTTAACACGATTTTTTGTGTTTTAGACCCTTCTAAATCCTCCTCAATCCTCCTAATTAGTGCGCCAGTTGCGTAGCAAGCCATGTCAAATGTACGTACAAGAGTCGAATTTGAGCACTTTTTGCCAATTTAGGGTTTTTGCAAGACTGCGATGAGAACAGTTGGAAATTGAAGTTAGCTCACGCACACTCTGGGAAGCCTTGGCTCGAAAGTTTAATGGGGCAGTTTGGACAACGAATGTGCTGCTAGTCTTCCTAGTTTAAAGCCTACATATTTAAATACATTTCCTGCCAAAGGGCTTATCGGTAATAGCTGTTGTGGAGGAACTATTACTATAAAAATAGATGGTAGTAGGACAACTTATGCTGAGATGGCTTTACATAAAGAATTTATTGTTAATGAAATAACTAGCCCAATATGTCGAAGGTTTTGACTCTTGATTTCAGCGCTGAAAACCACTTGCACTGTCTCGTTCCGATCGCTCATAATCCCTACTCCTCACCTCTATCCGATCTAGCTCTTCTGCAACCACCGCCCAAAAATCAATATCTTCAGAGGAAATACCCTGAGCTAAAACCAAATTTTCTCCGCGAACTTTGATTAACTCCCCTCGGACAGAGGCAGTCAGAGAAGATACCGAAACCCCTTCCGACTCTCCCACGATCAGATCATACAAATCTCCTACCCGAACGCGGGTGTACTCATCAGTCTCTTCCACGCGATCAGGAGCATGATTAAGTAAATACTCAAAAGCTCTTTGAGCCGTTGGCAGAATAGACTCAGCCATTTTTACCTGCTGAATATCCATTGTCGGTGCTGGCGGTACTGAATCCGCGTTCAAATCGCCTGCTGGCGGGTTCGGAATTATCGGCTTTAACCAATTAGAGAATATAGCCAAATCCTCTGAGTTTTCTTTAACAGTTGCACCCAATAGCTCTGCGTCGCCATAAGATAGAGCACTTTGCACTTCACCCTCTAAAGTAATTCGCAGTACGATGTGGCTGTCTCTATCTGAAATCACCCTGATTGCTTCACCATCCTCTAAAGATGCTGTCCAATCTTCTATAACTTTACGTTTTCCTAGCTTCAACTGTTGGTAGCTATCTAATAAAGTCTTAGATAGCAAATTTTCTAGCTCTAAGCGCTCTTCTTCTCTTAGCTTTACTACCTTTTCTTTAAATTGTTCTTGTACTCCCTCTTCACTTTCATTCTGGTATTGCAAAATAGCCAAATTGCTTAAACCCAGAGGTACGATTAGTTCGCTAGAATCACAGCGCTCGCTCTTTAAATCTTGCTCCTGTATTTCAGCTAAAGCCCCCGCTTCTATCGATCGCGAATCAGCTTCATCGCCCTCTCCTTCACTGCCCAGCGTCCCAACTTGATTGTCGCCATCGAGCTGCGACAGCCCAACCAGCAAATTTTGTTTTGGTTGCCTATCTTGCCTCTTTGAGGAGGATAAGCCTTTAAGCTCAAGAACTCGGCGTTCCCAATCTTTGTTTAATTCAATGAAATTGGCGGCATTAGTTTTTACCAGACTGATTTGAGCATAAGCATATTTCTCACCTGCCAAGGACAGAGCAAAATCAATAGCAGCGAGGCAGCCGTGATAGAAATCTTGAGTCTCGCCGATGCAGACACACTCTTCTATATCTGGTTCACAATCGGTTTCTTTTCCAATTTGTCTAAGTTGAGAAATAGCTCTAACAGGCAACCTAGAAATGGATAGCTTACAGTCACCCTTTACTGAACTCGAACTTAGAGGTTGTTGGGATGAGTCATCTTCATTGATAAGAGTTGCTATTTTAGCTTCTAAAAGGCTAAGTGTTTGTACCCCGCCTTCTTCATTTATGAACTTGACTGCTCGATCCAATCCGGCAAGCAATCCCTGGTAAAAATCTTGAGTTTCTCCAGCTATTGCTCGGTCAGTTGCTATTTTCTCAAAAAAAGCCAGCCCTATTTGTTTTAGCCTCAAGATATAGTCAGGGGAAAATCTCTGTATGGTTTTTAAAAGCATAAGTGTTCTGCCATCTAAAAGCGCATCGCTCTTTTAGCCATCAACCTATCATGCGCTTTTGTCGCTCTTGGTACGCTTTCAGTCGTAACTAACTTTAGTTCTCAAGGCAGAGAACATTGAACCAGTAATTGTTTTATCAAAAAGTATTGTTCGGAAATAAGCCATTGAACAAATGCCTTTTCCCTATTGCTATTACTAACTGGAATTAGAAGAAACAACAGCCATTCAGACGATAGTTTTTGCCTCTGGATCGCGTTTTAATAGTCCGCAAGATGAATTTTGCCGCTGACTTTTGAGGTGGAAAATTAGGAGGGAAGGCGGATTGAGTTTACAGCCTTTAGCTTTTAGCTTAAAGCAGTAACTTTTACTGTTAATAGGAGAACGGCGTTCCCATGCAGTTTTACCATCAACACAGCTCTCGACAGCCTGCACCCGTCGCCGATCCACTTCGGCACAGCAGGAGGCACATACTAGCATCCGTCCTATTGCTACTGGACAGCGATCGCGCTCTTGCCGACTGGTCTCTCCCCCAACTGCCCCACGTATCAGGGTTTACCTACAAAGGAAATCGCTTTTTGGTAGCAACTGACAAAGAGGCTGAGCAGATAGTTTGGGGGTGGATCGAGAATAATTTATGGGCAGTAACCAATACTGATGAAGATATTGAGTTGCTACTTCAGCACTTGCAAATTTCCCCATCTCTAGTTGAAGCATTTAATGGACAAGCTGCTATCCATTACCTTCGGACAGTTCATCCTAAAAAATTTTGCAGGCTTCTGTCTCCTGCCATAGCTAATCCCACCCAGTTTGTGCAAGCTCTGTTTGAGAACCGCAGCAGATCGCGACTCGTTAAACGCGCCATTTGTGAGTCAGCCCAATTCTCGCCTCTGGCTTGGGCAGAAGTGGAACGGGCTGGATATCTCATTTACTGCATTATTAATCAACCAGAGATACTTCCTGGCTCGCTCAAACTAACAATCAACTATCCTTATTCCTACAAGTCAATGAAAGAGCGAGCTTAGAAGTATTTAGCGTCACCTGCTAGCATTCATGAACGCGACCGCATTGCCGTTGTCTTTCACAGCAACGGCATGGTCACTGTTGCCAATTGCCTTTGGGAGTGGGAAAAAATAAAAAAATTCCTAATGCACCTTCAGAGATATCGCCTTGATATGAGAGTATAACTATAGTTTTTCTACAAAACGGTCTGGGGATAGTGAGGGCTCATGCCTAAAGTACAGACATTCCCAAACTTCAACAAAAATGCAAATATGCTTACAGTTTTAACCGCCACCTCCTTTTGCACTCCGTTTTGGAACTATGGTGGCACGCTACCGGAGGGCAATTCATGACAAAGATAATCTCGCTGTTCAACCAAGCCGGCGGTGTGGGGAAAACCACGATCGCGCTCAATCTCGGCTACCACCTTTCCTTACGAGGCCACAAGGTTCTTCTCATCGATATCGATCCTCAAGGTTCTCTAACGCTCTTCATGGGGGTTGACTCTCAGAATTTGGATAAAACTGTGTTTGATGCCATTGTCAATGAGGAACCTCTTTCCATCCACACGGGCATTCACGGTATGGATTTGGCTCCTACCAACATCAACCTCAGCGCGGCTGAAATTCAACTGGTTAACATGGACTTTCGGGAAGTTCGCCTCAGAGATGCGATCGCCCCAATTCAAGACAACTACGATTTCATCCTCATAGATTGCCCTCCCAGTTTAGGGTTGCTCAGCTACATCAGCCTGGTAGCTGCTACTCACGTTTTAGTCCCCGTTGAGACTCACTACAAAGCCTTTGAGGGTACCAACCTCCTGTTGCAAACAGTAGCGAGAATCAGAAAAAAAGGAAACCGCTCTTTGCAGATAGCTGGTTTTGTTCCCTCCCGCTATGCTGCTGCCAACTCTCAGGACAAGCGGACTCTCAAAGCCATAAACGAGCAGTTTACGACCTTTGGCCCCGTTTACACTCCCATCCCGCGCATAACTGCTTTCGCGGATGCTTCCGAGAAGCAAGTCCCGCTTGCTGTTTACGAACCTAAAAATCCCGTCGTCAAGATATTAGACCAGCTATCCGCCAAGATGGAGAAACTCAATGTCAAGTAAGAATGACCAGCCCTATAAAGGTAAGGCCAATTTGAGCGTTTTGTTTGGAGATGATGAAGTAGCAGAACCAATGGCAGAAAAACTGCTCTCCATAGAGTCGATCGAGCTTCCATCTTCTCAACCTCGCCGATACTTCGACTCCCAAGCTATGCAGGCTTTGGTTCAGTCAGTAAAAACTGATGGAATTCTCCAACCTCTGTTAGTCCGTCCTTTGGGAGAGGAAAAATACGAGCTAGTAGCAGGCGAAAGGCGGTATAGAGCTGCAAAGGAAGTGGGATTGACAGAAGTCCCTGTTATCATTCGGGACTTGACACAACAGCAAGCTCTGCGCGTTGCATTAGTTGAGAACCTCCAGCGGGAAGACCTCAACCCAGTCGAAGAAACGGAGGGGATATTGCAACTGCTCTCTCATCACCTTGAATACGATCTAGAAGAGGTGGTGCGGCTGCTCTACCGGATGCAAAATGACGTACAGAGGATGAATGATAACGTTATCATTCATCATGAAATGCAAATAGTCGTCAAGGTTTTTAGCGAATTGGGGCGGATGTCATGGGAGTCTTTCGTCAGCAATAGACTGGGACTGCTGAAGCTGCCGTCAGACATCCAAGAAGCCCTCCGCCGAGGTCAGATCGAGTATACTAAGGCGCGAGCGATTGCCAAAGTTAAAGACGAGCAGGCTAGAAAGTCGCTTCTCGAAGCGGCGATCTCTGAATGTCTATCTCTAACTCTGATTAAAGAACGCATCGCGGATTTAAAGGCAGGTACTTCGGAAGAAGAACCGGAAGAAAATCTGAAAACCAAAATAAAGGGAGCTTTAACAAAAGCGAACAAGTCCAAAGCTTGGAGCGATCCAAAAAAGCAGAAGCGCCTCCAAAAAATTCTAATAGAGCTAGAATCCCTCTTAGTAGATTAGAAAAAACAAGGGCAATGCCGCATTCTGCCTAATCCGTGCAACCGGATTCGAGAAAAGAAGTTCCGGTATTGAAGGGATGGTCGTACCCATTAAAAGACAGAAGCGTTCGGACACTTCTGAGGAATTAAATATGCGGCTTCTACCGGACGCTTTCATACAGCAAACGACAAGGCGGTTAGGATATTCCAAATTCCTGAAACCATTGATTCTAGTTGGTTTTTTCCCTAGTCCCTAGTAAGAGATCCCTAATCCCTGGCTATACTTCGGGCGAGCGGCGCGATCGCGCGGATTACAGGGCTGGATATTATTTCTGCGCTGGCTGTTGGGAGGCAAAGTTTAAGTTTTTGTCAAGGATGCTGGGTTAATCGAGAGAACATTCTTTTTTGGCGATCGGTCTGATACAGGCGATCGCGCACGGGACGGCACAACTATTTCTGTAAAAAGAAAAGTCGCGCACGCTAACAATTCTAACCAAGAATGGCAGTGAAGGAGAAATTATTAGCTTTGCGACAGTAAATGAGAAATCAGCTTTTAGGTAGAATTCGATCGAGCTTGGCAGTTGATAGGTTAGAGACATAGAGATGAAACCGAAAAAAGCAAACTCAAACTCTGTTTGGCTTATGTTGACAGTTATGCCACAAAGTCACACTCTTTCAAACCACAGCCGACTTTTACCGCCGGCAAAGTATCAAACCCTGTTAGACTGTTTTTTGGCAGATTTTCAAAAGTCGCTAAATGCTTTAGCCCGCGCTTGGAACAAGTATCAGCCCAACGATTCGCTCTCAAACGACAGAAAACAAGACTTAGATTGGCTTGAAACGACGCTGCAAGAGTACAAGATTTCCATCCACACTTCAACTAGCAGGCAAGAGTTTTGGAAAGGTTGCAGGGATGGAAAAAAAAGCAGGAGAACAATTTGTGACGAAGGCTCGCCAAATGTCGCACAAACCTTACTCAACGCGACCGCGAATCCGAAAATCCCTCAAATCTACGATCTGGGGTTCCATGTTGGATGGCGGTACGCTCGTCTCAAAGACTACTTGTTGCGAATCAGAAAGCAGCGAAAGTTGGAAGAATCCAAGCAGCTTCAAGATTATCAACAGTTTTTAAGTTTTATCCGCCAAAAGGCTGACTCAGAAGATATGGACTCGTTCGTAAGCTTTGGATGGAGGCGGGAGAGAAATTCAGGGCAATGAGAGATAAACGCAGTAAAATCTTGGCGGTTGATGATACGACTGACAACTTATTTATTATGCAGGCTATCCTCTCCGAAGAAGGCTACTGCGTCAGTACAAGTTCTAGCGGACTTGATGCTTTAGCTTTAGTTGAGGAGTCGCCCCCAGATTTACTCCTGTTGGATGTAATGATGCCAGAAGTAGACGGTTACGAAGTGACTTACAGAATTCGCTCAAATCCTCAACTTCCCTTTATCCCCATCCTGTTAATTGCGGCTGACAACTCAACAACCATAGCAGATGGACTCGACTTGGGGGCTGACGATTTCGTTTGCAAGCCCATCCAAGTAAATGATTTGCTGGCTCGCGTCCGTAGCCTCCTCCGGCTCAAACATAGTATAGATGCGATGCAGGAAGTGACAAAGGCGCGAGAGGATTTTGTGGCTCGTCTTACCCACGACTTGCGGATTCCCCTAGTCGGCGCTGATAGAATGCTGACCCTACTCCAACGAGGGAAATTTGGTGAACTGCCCGTTCAAGCGGTAGAGGCGATCGCAACCATCGGCTGCAGTAACCAAAATTTGCTTTCGTTAGTCAATACTTTACTAGAGGTTCACCGATTTGAATCTGGTTGCAAAACTCTGGCGATCGCCCCCTTTGACCTCAAAAAACTGGTCAAAGAAGTCGTTAAGGAACAGGAGGCTGTGGCTATTGATAAAGGACTTGTCCTAACTTTCGACGACTCTGACCCGCAACCACTAAGGATTGAAGGCGATCGCCTCGAACTCCGCCGAGTCATCACCAACTTAATCGGAAATGCCATTAAATTCACCGATTTTGGTTGTGTGAAAATCGTTGTTCGTCCAGATGCCAAGTGGGTAAATATTACCGTAGAAGACACCGGCCCCGGCATCAGAGCCTCAGAACAAGCTTCGCTGTTTGAACGATTCCGCCCCGGAAACCATGCTAGAGCAGGTTGTGGCCTGGGGCTGCACTTGTCAAGCCGGATTGTAGAAGCCCACTCTGGCAGCATTGACGTGACATCAACGGTGGGTCAAGGCAGCACATTTACTGTACGGCTTCCCATCTCGCTCTAAAAATCTTGTTTGGATACAAAAGAGCGCATACGTTCAACCTCGGGCACACCTGTGTCGGTGAATTACAATTGTCCTTTTTTTGAATAAACCAACCATGAATAAAATTAGTGTTGCCTTAATTGAAGACCATCACCTGACAAGGGCTGGAATCAAAGCAGCTTTAGAAGACTGCGAAGAACTTGAATTTATCGGAGAGGCAGCTAACGGCCTGCAAGGGATAACTTTACTGGAGAAAACCCGGCCTGATGTAGCGATCGTTGATATCGGACTACCGGGGTTAGTAGATGGGATTGAACTGACCAAAAGGTTCAAAGAATACATACAAACTGCCCAAACTCCAAGCGTGGAGAACCAACCGAAAGTATTGATTTTAACGATGCAGGATAATGAGGAATCCGTGCTGGCAGCTTTTGCAGCGGGAGCCGACTCTTACTGCATGAAAGATGTCAGTTTTGAAAAGTTAGTGGAAGCTGTTGTTGAGACAAATGCTGGTGAAAACTGGATCGATTCTTCAATTGCCAGAATCGTTTTGGCTCGCATGAATAACCCTTTCAAGGAAGCTGTTAACTCAGCAACTATTTCCACTGTGTCAATCAATGGAGTCGAGCCAGAATACAGTCATTTGTTAATGGCGAACCCTTTAACAGAACGAGAAAAAGAGGTTATAGAGTTGATTGTTGAAGGGTGCAGCAATGAGGAAATTTGCAAGCAGCTATACATTTCTCTCGGTACTGTGAAAACTCATGTGCGTAATATCCTCAATAAGCTGTCTTGCGACGATCGCACTCAAGCTGCTGTCAGAGCTCTTCGCGCGGGTTTAGTTGACTAAATCCGCTTCAAGAGCAACCGCTTGGTGGATAATACAACAGAGACGTTCCAGCAATCTAAGCTATTTAGGCGAGGGTCGCGATTAGAGGAGGTGCAGTGCCAGTTAATGCCGACAAACCACACTTGTGGAAACCGGATATTGCCCTGTCGGTAGACTTCTATAACAATTGGTTCATGCAGTTCGCTCCAAAAGCCTACCGCGACACTCGCATTGTTACAACTCAACAAGTTAAATCCGCCCTAGCAGAGACAGCCAATCTGAGCAACATCACGTCCGCCCTGCTGCGACAACATCCAGAGGTTTTGCCCATTTTACGCATGGCGGCAGCGCCGCCAATTGCGCGAGATCGCCTGATCGGTTTAGCAGGAGTGTCGCCCAACCTGGTCAAAAATATGGAAGAGAAACAGCGAATTCCGCCCCGGGCAGACATTGCAACTCTGGATGCTGAACTCACAAAAATTAGTCAAATTATTGCACGACTGCTCGACAAAGATATTTTTCCTTGGCTAGAAAGCGGACAGCAGCCAACGGAGACTGAAGTTCAAAGAGCAGCGACAATTGTTGCCGATCGCTTTGCGGTGCTATTCACCGCCTTCGAGCTTGTCAAACTAATGGAGGCGGATTGCGATCTGATAAATCGCCCCGTGCCGATTCCAGAGAACCATCCATTATATTCCAATCAATGTCATCATCAGGAAAGAGCGATAATTGTCCAGGCGAGACGTTGGATTGCCCGCGGTTGTGATAAGAAAGTGCGAATCGTTGGCTAGAAACTAAAGCCTAAAAGGGTTTGGAGGATTAGCCGCCAGGTTGAGAACCTTGACAACTGAATGACCATGTAGGTGAGAAATAGTATCCTAGAACTTTCAAATCCTACCCCGCAGGTGCAGCGGTGAAAGCGTCACCCCTACGGTAGCGAATAGTCATCAATCCGTAAAGCGGGGTGAAAAGGTGTGATTACTGACAGCCTAAGTTGGTAAAGCATTGAGCAAAGTACCCATGAGTAAAGCCCTGGCTTGAAGATGCAACTGAATCGTCGTCACACAAAACCAGCGAAATAAGGCTTAATGCGTTGGAGCCAAAAGGCAAAGGATAAGGAGTTGGCAAGTTGTCTATTGACCAACAAGCACTTCCAATAAACCCGGCGAACAGCATCACTCTAACGGTACACAGTATGGTCATTCGGAACGAGATAACCTCTCGTCTGCTCTCAGGTGGTCGAATACCTGAGTAGGTGCTAACCGTATGCAGCGAGCAGGAGAGATTAAGTCAAAAGCGAACGTCTGGGGTAATGCCCAGAATATGCTAACAGACTTACGATGATTTGGAAGATAAAGTCTCAAGTAGTGAGTAAAAATGTCTAATACACAGTCTAAAAAACTGATGGTGGAATGGCACAAAATTAACTGGCGCAAGCTAGAGCGTAATGTGTATAAGCTCCAGAAGAGAATTTATCAAGCCTCTGTTCGTGGTGATGTAAAAGCATTTCGCAGACTCCAAAAGACGCTGATGAAGTCTTGGTCAGCAAGAGCCTTATCGGTTCGTAGAATTACCCAGGATAACCAGGGGAAAAAGACGGCGGGTGTAGATGGCGTTAAGTCGCTAACTCCAAAGCAACGTTTAGACCTGACTCAAAAATTAAACCTGGGGTCAAAGGTCAGTCCAACTAGGAGAGTATGGATTCCTAAGCCTGGAACGGAAGAGAAGCGACCTTTGGGTATACCTACAATGAAAGACCGAGCCTTGCAAGCGCTTGTCAAGCTGGCACTAGAGCCAGAATGGGAAGCGCGATTTGAACCTAACTCATACGGGTTCAGACCCGGACGCTCATGCCATGATGCGATAGAGCAAATATTCACGGTAATTAGTCAGAAATCTAAATACGTGCTAGATGCTGACATTGCCAAATGTTTTGACCGCATCGACCATGAAGCACTGCTCAAAAAATTAAATACATTCCCCACCATCCGCCGACAAATTCAAGCATGGTTAAAAGCGGGAGTGATGGATGATAAGCAGTTGTTCCCAACATCTGAGGGTACGCCACAGGGTGGGGTAATTTCTCCACTACTGGCAAATATTGCCCTCCACGGGATGGAAGAACGAATTAAAAAGTATGCTGATACTTTGCCCACCCGAAGTGGTCATGGTAAGCGGGACAACCGTAAAAGCCTAAGCCTAATTCGTTATGCCGATGACTTCGTTATTCTTCACGAAGACATAACCGTTATCCAAAGATGTAAAGAGATAATCTCTGAATGGTTACAAGGCATGGGTTTAGAACTAAAACCCAACAAAACGAGACTTACTCACACTCTCAACCAGTATGAGCAAGAAAAACCAGGGTTCGATTTCCTTGGTTTTAGGATACAACAATTCACTGTGGGAAAGTATCACTCTAATCAGGGTTTTAAAACAATCATCACCCCAAGCAAGCATTCGCAAAAGGTACATTACGATCGAATCGCTAGTGTTATCGAAGCCCATAAGGCAGCACCGCAAGTGGCGCTAATCAACCATCTAAACCCAATTATTAGGGGATGGGCAAACTACTATGCGACTGTGGTAAGTAAGGTGGCTTACTCAGATATGGATAGCCTCATGTACCAAAAGTTAAGCGCTTGGGCAAAACGCCGCCACCCAAAAAAGAGCAGGGAATGGGTGTCAAACAAATATTGGCATTCCATAGGCGGTGATAACTGGGTATTCGCAACGAAGAAGGATGGATTAACCTCATTTCGGTTACTTGACCATGCCGTCACCCCAATAGTGCGTCATGTGAAAGTTAAAGGCGAATCGTCACCATACGACGGAAACCTAGTTTACTGGAGTTCAAGAATGGGTAAAAACCCGGAAATGCCGTCTAGAGTGGCAACGCTCCTGAAAAAGCAAAAAGGGAAATGCACCCACTGCGGTTTGTTCTTCCGTGAAGATGATGTAATGGAAGTTGACCATATCATCCCCAAATCGAAAGGTAAAAAGGATGAGTATAAAAATCTTCAACTTCTACATAGACATTGCCATGATATAAAGACCGCCTCAGATGGGAGTTCTGGCAGCAAATCCGACTGCAACAGTGTCGAGCCTAAAACCCACCAAAAGACTTGAAAGAGTCGAGGATAAATGGGTAATGAGGTATGCATAACAAGCACCAAATCATTGAGGAGCCGTGTGAAATTAAAGTTTCATGCACGGTTTTGAAGACCAACGGGGCTGGTGACAGTCTCGTTGAGTTTAATGGTGACACGCAGTACACAGGGCTATTAAGTTTTCTGGGCGGTTGTCCTCCGGTATTCTGTTGCGGTGGTGCACTGTCAAAGTTAGGGAACATCGTTCGGACTTGGTTAAGCCACTTTTTTTACCGGGCCGGAGGCATTGTTGGTTGCATTTAGTACAGCGCCAAAGAGCACTTTCTTTCACTGAGAGCGCAATTTCTTGCCAATTGTCGGGATACCTCTTGGGTTTTGCCATAGCTCATTTCTCACAATGGGCGCGATCGCTTTTGTTGCCATCACTCAGAAGCCATTAAGTCAAAGAGTGCTGTAAATTCGCTCAATCTTCCATATCTCTTAACGCCTTCGTCACTATTATTCCACGCTTGTCTCACTTAAAAGCGATCGCCATTTAGAATGCACAAAGTACAGAAAGTTGCATCAGGCGAAACCAGGGACAAAATCGATCGTTCAAAAATAGTCCTTTGAAGATCAGAAAAATTAGCGCTCGCGCGTAGCAAACGTTTTAGACTTTTTCGGTACTGTCGTTGCTAATCAAAAATCACAAATAAAAGTCTACTTGCTATTGACATATTTCGCCCTTTAAAGTATGAGTGTCAATAGAAAGAGGATTTGCGACAACTGCGAATTAATCTTGAACACTATATATCGAGGCTGTACGTAAATATTAAGAGTTTTTAAGCATTCTGCTGTCACACTTGCTTGGGGCGGTGTCTCTGTGTTCGCCCTAAGCTTGATCGCAACTCTATTTTATCTATAGTCATTTCAAATAAAAAAGAGACACTATTGAGCGCAGTAGGCACAGATGAGTTCATCTAAAGATGTGCCAGGAGGAGCATACATTCGGGCGGGTGCATCTCACTTTTGCGAATGTGTCAAAAAAGAGTTAAAATGAAAAAGCTAGTAAAATCGTCAAATAAAGAT
>NZ_JAUBSH010000096.1:0-25500 GCF_036704705.1 Microcoleus sp. K1-B1
TGTGCGTTAGCCTTACTTAATTCAGTTTACCCTCTCCGGGGACTGGAAGAGTTTATTTCTTGGATGTCCCTAACTGGCTGGTGCGATCGCTGTAGAGTTTTTGATAAAGTAAGGAGTTACTTTCCCTTGCTTGCTGTCTCAAGGTTTCAAATAGTTGTTCTCCCTCGAATAAATAAACATCAATGGCTGTGCGGTTAGCAAGGTAGAAGGAAATCCCGCCATAAACTTCTTCTAGTGTCAGCACAGGGAATGATTGAACGATACTTTCTGGGGATTGTCCCGCCAGGAAAGCATAGACAATTGAATCTAAAGAAACGCGCTTCCCAAGGATGCGGTAGCAACCATCTTGTTCTTCAACGTACTGTTTTGTCGTTAATATTGCTGCACTCATAGTTTACCTACTTTCATGCTCGTTACTCGTTCCCAGGCTGTGTCCATTGGTGACAACTTAAGACTGAAACCCACAATAAATGTCGCTTTTAGGCAAAGTCTAGATCCCCCTAAATCCCCCTTAAGAAGGGGGACTTTAAGAAGATTTCTTGTCCCCCCTTATTAAGGGGGGTTAGGGGGGATCTAGACTTCGACACAAACAAGAAAGACCCTTGCTACATGAGTAGAATTCTACCGCAGAACCCTAGCTGCCGCCAATCCGGGCGACATCGCGAGCATTTTCTTCAAACGCAGCCGTCAGCGCATCATCACCGCTTAAACCCGATGCGATCGCCCTTTCAATAGCCTGCAACACCCGCTTATAATCCCTTGGCATCACCTTCACAAACACCGGCACCATCGAGTCCCAATTTGCCAAAACCTTCGATGCCTTCGCACTTCCAGTCAAATCAACGTGAGTCTGAATTAACTGCCGCAAATCGCTAATCTCCTCAACATCCTCCAATTTTTCCAAATCCACCATCGACATATTGCAGCGAGTAGCAAAATCCCCCGCCTCATCCAAAATGTAAGCAACACCGCCACTCATACCCGCTGCAAAATTGCGCCCGGTTTCGCCCAAAACTACAACTTTGCCGCCAGTCATGTACTCGCAACCGTGATCGCCCACACCCTCAACTACCGCATTCACGCCGGAGTTACGCACCCCGAAACGTTCGCCCGCCATCCCTCGGATGAAAACCTCACCAGCAGTCGCGCCGTAAAGCACTACGTTACCGACAATCACGTTTTCTTCCGCGACAAAGGTAGAAGCTGGCGACGGATACAAGATGATTTTGCCGCCGCTGAGCCCCTTGCCCAAATAGTCGTTAGCTTCGCCTTCGAGCTCCAGGGTGACTCCCTTGGGCACGAATGCGCCAAAGCTTTGCCCAGCGCTGCCTTGGAAGTGCAGGTGTACCGTGTCATCAGGCAAACCTTCCCAGTGGCGTTTGGTGATTTCGTTGCCCAGAATTGTGCCGACAACGCGGTTGACATTGGTAATCGGCAGTTTGGCGTGGACTTTTTCGCCATTTTCGATCGCACCTTTGCACAAATCCAACAACACAGTCATATCCATCGACTTTTCCAAACCGTGATCCTGCGCCATCTGGCAATAGCGGCCGACATCCGCCCCAACTTCCGGCTGATAAAGGATTTTCGAGAAATCCAAACCCTTAGCCTTCCAGTGTTCCACCGCTTGCTGAGGTTCCAAAACATCAGTCCGCCCAACCATTTCATTCAGCGTGCGGAAGCCCAACTGCGCCATAATTTCCCGGACTTCCTGCGCGATGAAAGTCATAAAGTTTACCGTGTGATCGGGGTCGCCGGTAAAGTTTTTCCGCAGCAGTGGGTCTTGCGTTGCCACGCCCACGGGGCAAGTGTTTAGGTGGCAAACGCGCATCATGATGCAGCCCAATGTCACCAGCGGCGCGGTAGCAAAACCGAATTCCTCAGCGCCAAGCAAGGCAGCAATTACTACATCGCGGCCGGTTTTCATTTGACCGTCAGTTTCCACGACAATCCGGCTGCGGAGATTGTTGAGTACCAAAGTTTGGTGAGTTTCAGCCAGTCCCAATTCCCAAGGTAAACCGGCGTGTTTGATCGAAGTCTGCGGCGAAGCGCCGGTTCCGCCGTCGTAGCCGGAAATCAACACGACATCGGCGTGGGCTTTCGCAACACCCGCCGCGATCGTCCCGACTCCAACTTCCGACACGAGTTTCACGCTGATCCGCGCTTCCCGATTGGAATTTTTCAAGTCGTGAATCAATTCGGCCAAATCTTCGATCGAATAAATGTCGTGGTGAGGAGGAGGCGAAATCAAACCCACACCCGGAGTCGAGTTCCGCACCTTCGCAATCCACGGGTATACTTTTTTACCGGGCAACTGTCCGCCTTCACCGGGTTTCGCGCCTTGCGCCATCTTGATTTGCAGTTCCCGCGCTTGGGAAAGGTACAAGCTGGTAACGCCGAAACGCCCGGAAGCAACTTGTTTGATCGCGCTGTTTTTCGAGTCGCCGCGATCGTTCGTCCAAGTGTAGCGATCGGGATCTTCGCCACCTTCACCGGTGTTCGATTTGCCACCAATGCGGTTCATCGCTACTGCTAGCGATTCGTGGGCTTCTTTAGAAATCGAACCATAACTCATCGCCCCTGTTTTAAAGCGTTTGAGAATAGATTCGATCGGCTCAACTTCCTCAATGGGTATCGATTCCCGCTGCTTGAATTGCAACAAACCGCGCAAGGTAAAATGCTGCTGATTTTGTTCATTAACCAGCCCAGAATACTGTTTGAAAAGCGTATAACTGCCCTCGCGCACCGACTTTTGCAGGGCGTGAATTGTCTGCGGGCTAAACAAGTGCGCCTCGCCTTCTTTCCGCCACTGATATTCGCCGCCGACATCGAGAGTATGTCCGCTGGATGGGCGGTCTGGGAATGCGTGAGTATGGCGCAAAATAGCTTCTTGGGCGATGACTTCGAGGTCTACGCCTTCAATCCGTGATGCTGTCCAAGCAAAGTATTTATCGACTACGGATTTGTTTAAGCCGATCGCCTCAAAAATCTGCGCGCCGCGATAGCTTTGAATTGTGGAAATCCCAATTTTCGAGGCAACTTTCGTCACACCTTTAGTGGCGGCTTTGACGTAGTTTTTGCAAGCTGTTTTGTACTCGACATTTAGCAGCAATCCTTCGCGGATCGAATCGGCGATCGTCTCAAAGGCTAAATACGGATTAATCGCGCCGCAACCGTATCCAATAAGTGTCGCAAAGTGATGCACTTCCCTCGGTTCGCCGGATTCGAGCACGAGTCCCGCCCGCGTGCGCGTACCTTTACGGATCAAGTGGTGGTGCAGGCCCGCAACTGCCAGCAGCGCCGGAATTGCTGCTTGGTCTGGACTGATACCCCGATCGCTCAAAATGATGATATTCACCCCGGAGGCGATCGCGCTGTCTGCTGCTGCAAAAACCTCTTCTAACGCTTGTTCTAGACCTTTTACGCCGCTTTTGGGGTCAAACAAAATCGGCACGGTGACGGACTTGAAATTGCCCTCTTTTACGTGTTGGAGCTTAGCTAATTCTTCATTGCTGAGAATTGGCGTTTTCAGTTCAATCAAATGACAGCTTTCCGGTTCTGGTTTGAGCAAATTGCGTTCAGCGCCGATCGTAGTTTCGGCAGAAGTTACAATTTCTTCGCGGATAGAATCAATCGGCGGATTGGTAACTTGAGCAAACAACTGCTGGAAGTATTCATAAAGTAGTTTTGGCCGATTGGAAAGCACCGCCAGCGGCGTATCCGCACCCATCGCGCCGACAGCTTCCACGCCATCTTTCGCCATCGGTGCTAACAGCAACCGCAGTTCTTCAAAGGTGTAGCCAAAGGCCATTTGCCGCTGCAATAATGTTTCGGGATGGGATTCTGCCAATGCCGGCGCATCTTTCAGTTTGGCGATTTCGACCATGTGCTGGTCGATCCACTGGCGATACGGGTGTTCTGTGGCGATTTTGGTCTTAATTTCCTCGTCAGAGACGATGCGGCCTTCCTCGGTATTTACTAGGAACATCCGCCCCGGTTGCAAGCGACCTTTTGATACAATTCGTTCTGGGGCGATCGGCAAAACTCCGGCTTCCGATGCCATAATTACCAAGTCGTCTTTGGTAACGCAGTAGCGGGAAGGGCGCAAACCGTTGCGATCGAGCACGGCCCCGATCGAAGTACCATCGGTAAAGGCGATCGAAGCTGGGCCGTCCCAAGGTTCCATCAAGCAAGAATGGTATTCGTAGAAAGCTTTTTTCTCGTCACTCATGGACTCGTGGGCCGTCCAAGGTTCGGGAATCATCATCATTACGGCGTGCGGCAAAGAACGCCCGGCCAAATTCAGCAATTCCAAAGCATTGTCAAAAATCGTCGAGTCGCTGCCTTCGATATTGATTAAATTGGGGATTTTCTTTAAGTCATCGCCGAATAGTTCCGACTCAAACAGCGATTGTCGCGCGTGCATCCAGTTAATGTTGCCGCGCATCGTGTTAATTTCGCCGTTGTGAGCGATGTAGCGGTAAGGGTGCGATCGTTCCCAACTCGGAAAAGTATTGGTGCTGAAGCGCGAGTGAACTAGGGCTAGAGCGCTTTCCATGTCGGGGTCGTGCAGTTCGGGATAGTAATCGCCGACTTGCACCGGCATTAACATACCCTTGTAGACGATCGTCCGGCACGAGAGAGTGGAATTGTACCAGTAGGGGTCTGTGTTAGTCCTGCGGATGGCATTGTGAGCCCGTTTGCGGATGACGTACAGTTTCCGCTCGAAAGCCGCCTCGTCAATACCTGCGGCCCGCCGGAGGAACACTTGCTGCATGAAGGGTTCGCTAGATTTGGCGGTGTCGCCGAGGGACGAGTTATCCGTGGGAACATCGCGCCATCCCAGCACTTCCTGGCCTTCTTCGGCGGCGATTTCCTCAAAAATGCGTTTGCCGTTTTCGCGTTCAGTTCGATTTGGCGACGAGTAAATCGCGCCAACGCCGTACTCGCCGGCTTCGGGAAGTTCGATGTTGAGGGCCGCCGTTACTTTCTTGAGAAACTTGTGGGGTACCTGCATCAAAATCCCCGCCCCGTCTCCGGTGTTGGGTTCGCAGCCGCACGCGCCTCGGTGGTCGAGGTTCAATAGGATTGTCAGTGCCTGCTCGACAATTTCGTGGGATTTGTTACCCTTCATGTGTACGATGAATCCGACTCCGCAAGCGTCGTGCTCGAACTGCGGATCGTACAGACCTTGCTTTTGTGGCAGTCCGTTGCTGTTCATTTTGATGCTCCTGTCAAAGTGCCGAAAAGATGTTGATCTAGAGTAGATGGTGGGATGCCGATCGCTCTAGTATCATGTATTATATGTGTATCTACTCAATTGGGTAGATGCACCAAAAAATCGAAGCTTATTCGATCCGAGGAAAAAAATAGTTAAAGCCGATAAATTAACTATGGAACCCGGAGGTTAAAGATTTATGCTTAAACACTCTTAAATTATTAGCGCGTCTCCTGAGATTATGGGTGGCACCCCAGTCTTTGCTTTTACTAGAGTTCCAGTACAAACACTTCTGGATTATCTGAAAGCAGGAGAATCAATTGATGATTTTTTGGATGGATTTCCAACTCTGACTAAAGAGCAAGTTATCGCCTTGCTGGAAGAGGCTGAAAGACAGCTTGTTGGTAATTAGATGATAAATTGATATTGGGATTTTTTTTAACCGCAGAGAGCGCAGAGAGTGCAGAGGAAGAGAAGAGAGAGATGAGTAATAATGATTGAGATTGTAAAAAATGACACTGAAAGAATTAGAAAAACAACTCTTAGCCTTAACTCCCAGTGAAAAAACTCAGGCAATACAGCTATTAGCTCAAAGTTTAAGCAATACCTGGCAAGGAATTGAAAAAACTCCCGGCGTGTGTGGCGGCGATGCTAGAATTGCGAAGACTCGCATACCTATTTGGTCGATGGTAAATTATCGCCTTCTGGGTGCAAGTGATGTGCGAATTTTGCAAGACTTTCCTCATTTGAGTGCAGCAGATTTGGCAAATGCTTGGGCTTATGCTGAGGCACACCCAGAGGAAATTGAAGCAGCCATCGCTAGAAATGAGGAAGATTAACAAATGGTGCGTCTTTATGCAGATGAAAATTTTCCACTGGTAATCGTGGAATTACTGCGAATTTGTGGTCACGATGTTTTGACAGTGCAGGAAGCTGGAAATGGTGGACTGGGGATTCCTGATGAAGATGTGTTAGCTTTTACTATTAACCACAATCGAGCTGTTTTGACGCGCAATTGGGATGATTTTAGACACCTACACCGTTTGCAATCCGATCATAAAGGTATCATTATTTGCAAAGAAGATTTGAATATTGAGAGACAAGCTACACTGATTAATGAAGCTATTTCTACTGTCGAAAATTTCACAGGTAAATTGATTCGGGTAATTCGTCCACCACAGTGAAAACAAGCTGATTGCTCAACAACTACCCCAGCAGATTATAATCGACCTTAGAGAAGTATTAGCATTAGCCACAAAAGTCGGGTCGCCATAATCTCCCGACAAATATACCGATTCCCTATGCAATTTTTCTCAACGGCTCAATCCTCGATCGCCCATCAACCCTATAATAACTTTAGGGCGTTGTTAGTGCGACTGTATCCTCAGCGTCTGGGTGACATTCTCCACCAGCATTTTGCCTTCTCATCCGCGCTGAACCTTTCTGAAAAATTGCAAAAAGTCGATCGACTCAAAGCCTGGTTAGATAGCTTTCGCCCGCTTTCTCCCACCCTGGTTGCAGAATTGAAAAAACTCTACGACGTTCGGTTCACTTATCACTGCTTCACAGAACTTAGCCAAACTTATTCAAGTCTAACTATTCAACCAGGTTTCATCTCAGAGGGTCTCTAACGAGATGCTAGAAGTTTTGCAACAGCAGTCTCAAGAGCTGGATTAGGATTCACCTTTAATCAATATTCAAGAACCAGCGCCCTTTCTATGAAGATTTGATGTAGATTGGGGCGATCGATCTAATAATAGGTGACAACAGCTATGTTGGTTTTGCTATGGTTGTTAAGGCAGGTCGATCGGGCTGAGCACAATTCTTGCAAAACTCTACAGTCGGCTAACCAGTCCCCGCAGGTGGGCTTCGGTTTTAACTATAGATTAGTTAATCTCAAAAAACAACGTCGTTTACCAAAGGATTCAGCAAGCAATCCTCAAGGAGTGAAAATCATGGTTCAGATTCAAGAAATTTCTCAAGTATCTACCCTGCACGCACCTGCAGCACCCAACGGAATAGCCGCTACAGAATTGCGGCCTTGGGGCTCATTTACGACTCTAGAAGAAGGCCCAGGATATAAAATTAAGCGGATCGAAGTTAAGCCCGGACACCGCCTCAGCCTGCAAATGCACCACCACCGCAGCGAACACTGGATCGTGGTTTCTGGTACTGCAAAAGTTACTTGTGGCGAAACTGAACAAGTTCTGTTTACAAATCAGTCTACCTACGTTCCTCAGTGCACTTCTCACCGCCTGGAAAATCCGGGAGTTATCCCCCTGGTTTTAATTGAGGTGCAGAATGGCGAATATCTCGGAGAAGATGATATTATCCGCTTTCAAGACGATTATGCTCGTAATGAAAAAGCTAAGTAACTAAAGTTGCTAAAAATATAGGCATAAGGTGCGCGGCCCGGCGCACCTTACATTCTCCGGGTAAGGTACACGCCTAGGCACACTCTAGATTTTCAAAACTCAACATTACTTCCCAATTACCAATTACCAATTACTGATAATGATTCATCTGAGCAAAACAGCAGCAACCGAAGTAACGCGCCTCAAGTCGAAGCATCCAAACCCCAATGCTTTATTTCGTCTGGGCGTGGAATCGAGCGGCTGCTCCGGTTTGTCTTATACAATGGCATTTGACGATGCGCCAGCCCCAGAAGACGCTGTATGCGAGTCGGAGGGAATTGAAGTTGCGATCGACCCCCAGCACTTAAAATATCTCAATGATCTCACTTTGGATTATTCAGAAGACTTGATGGGCGGAGGTTTCCGATTTCACAATCCCAATGCCGCTCAAAGCTGTAGCTGCGGCAACTCCTTTTCTGCTAAGGAATAATCAATATGATGACACTCAAAGACTTAGAAAAAGTCCAAAAAACCTTCAAAGAAGCCGGTCAAGACTACCAAGTTGAACTAGAAAGCGGGAAGATTATCATTGTGGGCCCGTCAGACATTGTATCTAGTGAAATTGGCATTCGCTTGAGTGCCTTTCTCTTCGTTTGGGTGAATCCCCGCCGTTTGGGTCGAGTTTTTGACTCCGCAGGCGGCTTTATTTTACCTGATGCTAACCTTACAGCACCTGATGTTTCTTTTGTCCGAGCCGCACGTCTCAGGCAAAGTCCCCGTTATTTCGGAGAATTAGTCCCAGACTTGGTAGTAGAAATTAAATCACAGAGCGATCGCATTAAACCGCTCCAAAAAAAGATTCATAATTTCCTAGAACTCGGAGCGCAAGTAGGAATTTTGATCGATCCAGATGAAGAAAGTGTAACAGTTTATCGTCAGGAAGGTGAACCGATTGTGCTGGGAAATGAAGATATTTTGACTGTCCCCGAACTTTTCCCTGGTTGGGAATTGCCAATTGCTGAACTGTGGCCGCCAATTTTTACTGAAGCAGAAACTCAAACTGAAGCCTAATAAAGTTTATGCAGGTTTTACATGGCCAGAAATGCGAAAAGCCTCTCTTCTCTTCCTCTGTGTCCTCTGCGCTCTCTGCGGTTAAATAATTCCTATGCAACCGTAAACGAGATGAGTGCAATGGAAAAGCTTTCAATCAAGCTGGCGTACCGAGAATAATCCACTGCATTAACTGCTGCCACTCGGCAGATTGAGCTAATAAATCTGCATCAAATTCATTTCCCGCATCCTGCGAAAACTCGGCGAAAGCTTCCGCCCAATTAATTACTGTTTCCACAGGCAAATAAGGCGTATAATTCCAAGAACGCTGCAAAAACTCTACCATCTCAACAGAATGACCGGTGCGGTACAAATACCAAGCAATCCAAACTAAGGTACTGTACTTAATTTGCTTTTCCAACAATCGTATTTTATCCGGCAATTCGGGGCGGGCAAAAAAATTGTCCATGACTGCGGCGAGGGATTTAGCCTGCGGTAAACCTTTGTACATGGCGCTTTGTTCGTGCTGGCGGTAGCAAACAGTTACTTGCTGCAACCACTCTGCTTCGCATCCCATTAAGGCTAAACGCAGCACTAAATCTGTATCTTCCGCCGGGGGAAATCGAGGATCAAATCCGCCGGCGCGCTCTAACCACTGACGGCGAAATACCATGGCGCTGGGTAATACTGGTTTCCACCGCAGCCACATTTCTAAGTCTAATTTAGGGACATTTTGCCAGGGTTTGACATCTTTTAGCGGTTCGCCTATACTATTAACTAGACGCCAGCCGCTGTGAACTATTCCTAGATTTGGTCGCGCTGCAAATACAGCCATTTGTGCTGCTAATTTGTCGGGGAAAAAGTAGTCGTCCGCATCGAGAAAGGCGATAAATTCTCCTCGCGCTAGCTCGATGCCGTGATTTCTGGCAATCGAAACTCCTCGATTTTGTTGGTAAATGTAGCGAATTCGATCGCCATATTTCTCTAAAACTAATCTAGTGTCATCTTTGGAACCGTCGTCTACGACAATAATTTCCCAGTTAGCATAGGTTTGGTGCAGAACGCTATCTACGGCTTGGCCGACGTAAGCAGCGCAGTTGTAAGCCGGAATTACTACGCTCACCTGCGGAGTGCGATCGATCGTAACATTACTCATAATTAATTATCTTAAATTCGATTGCGTCTTTATTTTACAATGAGCGTAGGGTGCGTCAGGAACTGACGCACCCAGCAAGGGGTTCTTGTGTTCATTAATTTGGGGTCAAGAATTTGCCAAGGTAAGTTGGTGCGAGTTCAGTATATCTTGGGGGCGAATTGCTGAAGGGTAGCGATCGCCTTTTACCTTCAAATACTTGTCAACTATTTGCACAACCTGTTCGGGATTGGCTGGCTTCCTCAAAAAATCGGAAGCACCTGTCAATTTCGCTCGCGTGCGGTCAATTATACTGTCTTGACTGGTCAAAAACACGATCGGAGTTTCCCGAAAAGCAGGTGTCTTTCGCAAAAAATTGCACAAAGCAAAGCCACTTGTCTTCGGCATCACCACGTCCATAAAAATTAACGCAGGCTTTTGTTTGGCGAGGAGGCCCACTCCCTGCATGGGGTCTTGAATTTTTAGGACTCGATACCCCTCCGGCAATAAAATTTGCTCTAAAAATTCGCAAACTGTCGGACTGTCATCGATACAAGCAATCAAAGGGCGACCCGGCCCGGCCATCGCTGCGGCAAGGCGCCACTGTTCTATAGGCGATGGCAAGTCTGGTACTGTTCGGAAATTTACTAAACCCTGCTTGATGTAATTAACTAAAGCGCGAGTTGCCACTGTCACGCACTGCTTTTTCTTAAATGCAATATCCCAAAGAGTATTCTCGCCGTTGAATACGTTACCCAAAGCGATCAAAGAATTAGAACTAAATCGATTTTGCTGCAACTGGGCCGACGGTTTTAAAAGCGGTGCTTGTTCTGGATCTACCAGCCACAAACCCATTGCTTTCCACTTCTGCCAAATTTCTTCTGTACAACACAGAACTTTCTCTACTTCTGTTAAAGACAGCAGCAAAGAAGAGGTAATGGTAGAAAAATATTTCTGGGACGGACGCCACTCCCGGCGCAAACCCGATTGACCGATCAGAGCAAATAACACTTCGGAAAGGCTGGTGTGGACGATCGCCTTAGCTTGTTCCAGACTCATTTCGCTGGCTGCTATCCCTCGCTGAAGCAGTTGATATTCCCACAGTTCTCCAGCATCGAGGTCTCTAAGATCCACTTGAAAGTTTCGACAGTGTTGCCCGATCGCCCTGTACCAGCGCCTCGCTCTGTGCGATCCTCCCGTGGCATACACCAAACTACCCTGAAAAAAGTAAAGTTGCCACTGTTGCTCCCCTTGCTCTAACAGCAGTTTCCCCGTTGCTTGTTTCTGGCTGAGTACAGCCAGAGTATGGGACAACATTTTGTATCCGATTGCGGTAGCAGACATATCAACTCGCATCCCCTGTACTCTGTTTGTACCATTATATAGCTGCTGAGTTTTGAAAGATAACAGTAATTTTACTGAATTTGGGTTAAAAAACACCACTAATTGTGAGAATTCAACCCCATCAGGGAGTGATTCCCCCCAGGAGTTTTAGCCATGAGGATGTAACGGCTATTTGCCCTATTAACTAATAACTAAAATTCGGCTTCTAACTAATAACTAATTGCCCTCGCTATCTTTGGGAGGTACTGGATCGTAACCCCCTGGGTGAAAAGGATGACAGCGTAAAATTCGCTTAACTGCCATTGAACTGCCGCGGGCCGGCCCAAATCTTTCTATTGCTTCGATCGCGTATTGCGAACAAGTTGGCTGAAATCTACAGGCGTTAGGCAGGTAAGGAGAAATCCCCATTTTGTAGCCTCGGATTAATCCGATCAGCAATATTTTCACAATTTTTACCTCAGCGATTGATTAGATTAATAGGCCAATCTCGTCCCATACCGCTGTCAGCTAGGTGCATCGAGAGCATTCCCAGCGGTTAGAGTTCCGCCAACTTTTCCCGTACCAATTATACCTTTTTTCATTATTATTTTAGATACTTAAAGCACAATTTGAGGAGATAATATGGTACTTGTCTCTGAGTTCGCTACTTGACCGATACCTAAAAAATTACCATCTCGATCGTAAACCTGCAAAGGATAGGGAGGTTGGGGTATTGGGTTGGGGAAGGGATTGTTGCTACTTTCCTCCTCTGGCCCGATCGACGTTTCTGGAATTGGGAGGCGCTGTCCTTGAAACCAGCGTTTGGTATATTCAGGGGAAAGGACGATCGCACCTAAATGTCCCAAAACCGCCGATGGCAAAATCGGGCAGAATTTATTCTCCTGCAATTGCAGTTCCAATTCTTCAAAACTTAGACTTTCCTCGATCGAAAAACCGCTACTTTCGGTGCGAGTCAAACAAGCCAAAGTACCGCCTGCATTCAACATAGCGCCCAAATCCCGCGCTATCGCCCGAATGTAAGTACCCGCCCCGCAGGCGATCGACAAATCCAATTCAGGAAAATCCCCCGGCCGCCAATCCAAGATTTCCAGTCGAAAAACCTCAACATTTCTAGCAGCAACTTCCACCGTTTCGCCTTTTCTAGCTAACTCATAAAGGCGTTTTCCTCCCACCTGTACCGCACTAAAACTCGGTGGAAATTGCTCGATTTTTCCTATAAATTTTGGCAGCGCAGCTTGCACTTTTTCCAAACTCAACTCTGGCACCGGTCGAGAATGGATAATTTCTCCTTCTAAATCGTCAGTAGCAGTAGTTAAGCCAAACCGAATCGTGCCTCGGTAAGCTTTATTGTGTTGGAGATATTGCAGCAGTCTGGTTGCTTTGCCCAGGGCGATCGGTAAAACGCCAGTCACAGCAGGATCGAGGGTTCCTCCGTGTCCGACTCGCTTCAGTTTCAATAGCCGGCGCACTCGCCCCACGCAGTCGTGAGATGTCAGGCCGGCAGGTTTGTTGAGATTGAGAAAACCGTCAGTAGTCATTAGTCATTAGTCAGTAGTCAGTAGTCAGTAGTCATTAGTCAGTTGTTATTGGTTATGTGTTATTTGTTATTTGTCATACCCAATCCTGCTTAAATAACTTTCTCTATCTTAGTTTGCGGAGGCAGACTTCGTTTGTGTAGTTTGAGGTCAAAAGCGGTTTCAAGCACCGAGTCTCATAAAATGGTTAGCAAACCCGGATTTTGTATCAGTCAACCGTCAACAGTCAACCGTCAACAGTCAACCGTCAACAGTCAACCGTCAACAATTCCCAATTAAAGAATAAAGTCTGCCTGACTGATAGAAGCGCGGGCAACTCCGAATAAAGTAGCGAGAGTTTCCTTGGTGCTTGTAAGCTGAATAATTGTACTCGGCGAAGTTCCGGCACCAGCGGCAATGGTGATTTCGCCAAAGGTGAGGCCGGCAGTCAAGCGAATTTGATCCGTACCATCCGTAAAATCTGTAATCACATCCCCGTCTGCCAAACGCCCGATCGCAAAAGTATCGTTTCCGGTGCCGCCAGTTAAAGTATCTTGGCCGCGATCGCCCGATAAACAGTCATTGCCGATGCCACCAAACAGCGAGTCATCGCCAGCACCCCCAAAAAGCGAGTCATCGCCCGCGCCTCCCAACAAAGTATCGGTGTCTTGGTTGCCAAACAGCAAATCATTGCCATCGCCGCCCAGCATTGAGTCAGAACCTTTGCCACCGTAGAAAGTATCGTCGCCGGCGCCACCCAAAACGCTGTCGCGGCCCGCACCGCCGAACAGCAAATCATCGCCAACGTCTCCCAGCAGTGAGTCATCGCCGTCGCCGCCGTAGAGGGAATCGTCTGCGCCTAAGCCGAAAATGCTGTCAGGGCCACCCAAACCAAATATCAAGTTAGCGCCGGCACTACCTCTGAGGGAGTCGGGGCCGCTGGTGCCGCGAGTGCCACCAGCGGCCCCACCGGGACTGGTACCGCCGCCGGTGGGGGTTGGGGTTGTGACGGGAATTGGTCGAATTGGCACTGATGTTGGCATGATTCTGAAGATGGGTAGAAATTTGCCATTCTAACTTAGCCTAAAACCGGAAGTTATAAGCTCGCCAACCGCCCAGATCAGAAATATCGATCGCATCCGCCACAGCATAAGGTTCGCACAAAAAGCCCTGCACCGTGGAGCCGTCCTCCAACACCAGCGTACCAATTCCCAAGGGCGGGGGAATTTTAGCGACAAATCCGCCGAAAGCCGCGATCGACAACTCCCAAACTTCCACCTCGATCGCGCTACCGCCCTCTATCTGACGCACCAATCCCGGCTTGCCCAGAGCAGTACCCGTCAAAGCATACAGCTTGTAAATCGGGCGGGTACGGCAGGCGCGAACTAAAATACCTCCCCCCTCGATTAGTTGATAATTCAGCGGCTCACCGCTCAAATGAGCGCCAACCACGGCTATTTTGACTCGTTCTTCTGAGGAAGGTTTGGCTGCGATAACGGGTTCCGGGACGGTTGGCAGCGGCAGACCGGTTGCGCCCAAAGTTCCCCCCAAGCGATCGTGGAAAGCAGATCCCAGGCGGCAGAGCGATAAATCGTGCCACGCAGGAGCCATCAGTGTTAATCCTGCGGGCAATCCGCTGCTTTGAAACCCGCTGGGAACTGCGATCGCGCACAAATCGAGCAAATTCGCAAAGTTCGTGTAGCGCCCAAGATTGGTGTTGAGCGCGATCGGTTCGGCTGCAACTTCTGCGACAGTATAAATCGTACCTGTCGTCGGTACCGCCAACACATCCATTGACTGCCACTGAATTGCTGCCTGCTGGCGGAGTTCGGCCAACTGGTACGACGCGCGGTAAGCCGCGACGGCATCGTAGCGTTTGCCGCCGCTGATAATTTCGTAGACGATCGGATCGATATCCTCTGGGTGCGCGTCGAGGAAATCGCCGATGGCGGCCAACCTTTCTGCTACCCAAGGCCCGCCGTAGAGCAGTTCGGCAGCATCCGCAAAGGGTTTGAAGTCAATAGGTGCGATCGTGCAGCCCAATGATTGCAAGCGCGCCACAGCTTCTCGGTAGCGCTGTTCGGCTTCTGCATTCCCGAAAAATTCGAGTTCGCCGTCTCCGGGAACTCCCACCCGCAAGCTGGACAAATCCGGCAAAACTTTCGTTTCAGGGCGACGAGAAAACGCATCCTCAGCGTCAAAACCGCTGGCTACTTGCAGCACGGAGCCTGCATCCGCACAGGTGAGAGCGAACACAGAAACGCAATCGAGCGATCGCACTGCAGGTAACAGGCCGCGAGTGCTGATCGAGCCACAACTTGGCTTCAGCCCGACAATGTTGGTAAAAGCAGCGGGAACCCGCCCTGAGCCTGCGGTATCGGTACCCAGAGCAAAACTCACCAATCCGGCGGAGACTGCTGCTGCGGAACCGGAACTCGATCCGCCCGGAATGTAGCGCCGATCGAACGGATTGCGGCAAACTCCATAAGGAGTGCGGGTTCCCACTAATCCTGTGGCAAACTGATCCATGTTTGTTTTGCCGATCGCGATCGCACCTGCCGCGCACAGGCGCTCTACGACTGCGGACGATCGCGCTGGAGTGCGAGCAAACTGCGGGCATCCCGCTGTAGTCGGAACGCCCGCCCAATCGAGATTATCTTTGATCGCAAAAGGTATTCCGTAGAGTGGTAACTGCTGCGGGTCTAGGTTTTCCAAAGCTTTGGCGCGTTCGAGGGTTTCCGCCTGCGGTGCTAAATAAATCCATACTGCCGGATCTGCATAGCGTTCGATCCGATCGTACACGCTCGCGATCACATCTGCGGGCGCGATCGAGCCGGTGCGGTAGCGATCGAGCAGCGAATGAATGTCGAGACTGTTGCTGTAGTTAAATTTTTCCATAGTGCACCGTCAGTCGATTTTAGATTTTAGATTTTAGATTTTAGATTGAAGATTTGACTTCATATCATTTCTGGTTATATGAGGATGATTTAACCGCAGAGAGCGCAGAGAACGCAGAGGGAGATCGGAGAGAGATGAATAATTCCAATGCTAACGGATTTGACTTCACAGGCTGTGTTAGGCGATCGTTATTACAAATAGGATGTTAGTTTACCGCATTGTCGATCGTACTCGCATCCAGTCTAGGACTCGAACTATTTCTTGAGAAATATTCAACCATGACCTTGCGGGTTGCGTCTTTTTGTGCAGGTAAACTTCGCGATTTCCAATCGCCCCATCTCATCGCCCGGTTTAATATTCCAAAAATTTTAATTTTACAAATTAGAGAAAAACCGTTTTTTGTAACATTTTACACATTTTTGCATCAAGTTTGCTGTTACCGTTTGAAACGTAGCAATCTCGTAAGATTGCAAGCTACAGTATGCTTACCTTTCAAAAAGCTAAGTGCATTGCTGTTACTGACAGTCTCGAATAACTCCTTGGGTTGCAAACAGGACTTATACAGACAAAAACCGAAAAAATTTAACCGCTTCTAGGGTTCCGATTTGAATCAGTTTCTAACTCAGCTTAGAAAGTTCAAGTGCTGGTCCGAGAGAAGCAGACTGGTTGTCCCAATATTTTAATGTTAGGGAAACACTAGCCAGTTACACGGCGGGATAAAAGCCCGGGAGAAACGCGATCGGTCAGCAAGACTCGGTTCGTTAGCTCTCGGGCTTTATCCTTGTATATCAAGGGGGTTTGCGGAAGCTAAGGAAGCCAAAGAAGGTGCAAAAGCTCGATCGACATATTCACCTCTAACCAGCAACCAGAATATGCTATGAATATCCGATATTGCTCCCCCAAAATAACGCGATCGCCCTTGTCCTACTGCGCCCTATTTTTTATCACCTTGTTTTTCGCTGTCGGCTGCGTCAACCCGGCAATTTATATCAAAACCACGACTGACAGCGAAGCAGCTTCTTCAGTAAGTGCTAACGCAGTTCGCCTCGGATTCAGCGCGTGGCCCGGCTGGTTTCCTTGGCAAATTGCCAAAGAGCAAAAGATATTTGAAGCTAACAATGTTGCTGTAGACTTAAAATGGTTTGACGGCTACTTAGAATCAATCAGCACCCTCACAGCAGGACAGATAGATGCTAACAGCCAAACCCTCGGCGATACCGTAAACTCTATATCCGGCGGCGCAGATCAAGTAATTGTTTTAGTCAACGACAACTCGACGGGAAATGACAAAGTGATTGTCGCCGAAGGCATCAATTCCGTTGCCGATTTAAAAGGGAAAAAAGTTGCAGCCGAAGAAGGTACAGTCGATCACTTTCTATTGCTGTTAGGGCTGAGAAAAGCAGGTTTATCAGTGCGGGACATTCAATTTGTACCGCTGGAAACCGGCAAAGCTGCGGCGGCTTTCGTCGGAGGACAAGTCGATGCGGTGGCAGTATTTGCGCCATTTACTACGCAGGCATTAAAACGTTCGAACAGCAAGGAACTGTTTAGTTCCAAAGATTTTCCGGGGGCGATTTCCGACCATTTGGTATTCACCCGAAAGTTTATCGGCGAACACCCCGATCGAGTGCAAGCCCTGGTCAATTCATGGTTTGCAACATTGGAATACATGAAATCAAATAAAGAGAAATCTTACGAGATTCTCGCCAACCGCGCCGGAGTTAGCGTTGAGGAATACAAAGAATATGAAAACGGCACTCAGATATTTACGATCGAGGAAAACTTGAAAGCCTTTCAACCGGGAAATGACATGACATCATTGCAGTTTGCGGCGGGAGAAATGACTAAATTTCTCGTAGATGTAAATTTAGCCAAAACCCAACCAGATATCAGCACATTATTTGACGATCGCTTTATCAAAGCTTATGCCGAAGGTAAAAGCTAGGAGGCAAAATTTACGATTTTGCAGACACAACAAAGTTTCCACCTTATTATTTATTTATACCAAAAAGCTACTAAAATTACTCGCTCAATCATTCCGCAATTAAATCATGCCACCAAATCCCGATTCCCGATCGATCCAATCCCACCTCAAGCAAAAAAACCTAAATCCCACCGTTTTCTGGCGGATTGCGGAAGAGATACCACAACCCCTCAATATTGGGTTAACGGTAACATCGATCGCACTGCCACTGCTGCTGTGGTGGCTAGTAACAACCTTCGCCAACGTAGACCCCAAATTTTTGCCTTCCCCCGGCAAAGTTTTAGAGGCATTTGGTCGGCTGTGGAACACTCGCGAACTTTTGAAAGACACAGTAGCGAGTTTGTGGCGGGTGGGAGTGGGCTTTCTGTTCGCCTTGGTTTTTTCCATACCAATTGGTGTGCTGATGGGCAGTTTTCCCAGTATTCGCGCCTTGCTGGAACCCATGTTCGGCTTGATGCGATATATGCCCGCACCAGCGTTCATTCCCCTGCTAATTCTCTACTTGGGAATCGGCGAAGAACCCAAAATAATGCTGATATTTATCGGCGTCTTTTTCTTCAATTCGCTGATGGTGATGGATACAGTCAAGTTTGTTCCCAAAGACTTGATCGAATCTACTTATATGTTGGGTGGGAATCGCTGGGAAATCCTAACTCAAGTTATTTTTCCTCACGTTTTGCCGGGAATTTTAGATGCAAGCCGCATCAACCTAGCTGCCGCTTGGCAATTGGTAATCGTCTCGGAATTGATTGCTGCAACCGAAGGCTTAGGCCGCCGGATCAGCGTCGCCGGTCGATTTCTCCGAACCGATGAAATTTTTGTGGGGCTGATTGTCATTGGGGCGATCGGACTGGCTTTTGACTTGCTTTTTCAATATCTGCTGCGGGTTTCTTGTAAATGGTCAAGTCAGAAACAGTAAGCAGATGTTGAAGGAAGAAGGAAGAAGGAAGAAGGAAGAAGGCAGTGGTGTAAAATAAAATTGAAACCCACGCTAGATATCGTTCTTAGTCCTAAATCTTACAGATTTTGGGAATGAAAAAATCAATTTTTTACTTACAATACAGAGGATAAACTCATGTTTCTGCAAATCAACAATCTGCACAAAAACTTTGAAACGAAAAAGGGTAAATTAGTTGTCCTCAAGGACATCAATATGAGCATCAATCAAGGCGAATTTATCTGCGCGGTAGGCGCATCCGGTTCTGGCAAATCTACTCTGTTGAGGCAGATTGCGGGATTGGACAAGCCGACAACAGGGGAAGTGAAAATTGATGGCAAGGAAGTTGTTTCGCCTGGGCCGGATCGAGGTATGGTATTTCAGCATTACACTCTTTATCCTTGGATGAACGTGCAGGAAAATGCTGAGTTTGGCCTTAAACTTCAAGGCGTTTCCAAGAAAAAGCGGCGCGAACAAGCGAGCTATTATTTGAATGTGGTAGGATTGACGCAGTTTGCTTCGTCGCTACCAAAGGAATTGTCGGGCGGGATGAAACAGCGGGTGGCGATCGCCCGCGCCCTCGCTTCTGAACCTAAAGTGTTATTAATGGATGAACCTTTCGGCGCATTGGATATCCACACTAAAGAATCGATGCACGAATTCATGCTCGATTTGTGGCGCCGCACTCAGATTACAATCTTTATGATTACCCACGATGTCGAAGAAGCGGTGTTTCTTTCCAATCGGATTTATGCTTTGGGCGCTCGTCCCGGTACAGTGAGAAAGGAAATGTCGATTAATTTGCCCGATCGCACTCCCAGCATTAAACGGCACGCCAAATTCCACGATTACCGCGACGAACTCATGGATTTGATGCGGAAACACGGACAGGAAGCAGTTGCAATGGCGGCTTAAATAGAAATAGGTTTGTATAGCCTTTCTCAGGTAAATGAGGTACTCCTGGGCATGGGGCATTGGGCATGGGGCATGGGGCATGGGCATAGGACTCTCCCCCATACCTCACCACGCTTGAAAACCTCTATAAATATTACTTTGGGATCAGGCGGGTTGAGCAGCTAATATCATGTCCGGTTGAATAGTTATAATATTTTTGTCCCATCATGCCCGATGCCCGGTGCCCGATGCCCGTATAGAATTTATAAGTAATTAACCGGACTTGATATAAGACATACTATTGTTTTATTTCGCTGACCTACCCAAATACATCAAGAGGAAATTATGGTGCAACTATCATCCATCGACCCAAACTCACAAATAGATTCTAGCCTCGTATTAATCGAAGAAACCGTACCGGGCGGCGCGTACTGGTCGGGAGTCATCAAGCGGGGAAATACCCTGCGAATTACCGATTTAGAAGGCTCTCGCGGCGTTTCCATGCTGTGCTACAACGCCGACAATGCGATCGAACGTTTCAACGCAGCAGACACCGCCAAAATTCAATTCAACGCCTTTCTCAAACAAGGCATGGTACTCTACACAGACATGGGACGCATCCTATTTTCCATCACCCAAGACACCTCCGGCTGTCACGATTTGCTAGGAGGATGCAGCAACGCCATTAGCAATGCCAAAAAATACGGCGAAGGAGACTGGAAAAACTCCCGCGACAACTTCCTCAAAGCCCTAAGTCGGTGGGGATTGGGCAAAAAAGATATCATGCCCAACCTCAACTTATTTACTCGCATTGCCGTCAAACCAGACGGCACGATGGAGTTTCGCGAAGGCTGCGAGAAACCGGGTAGTTTTATCGATTTGCGAGCCGAAATGAACGTATTGACCATTATCTCTAACTGCCCCCACATCCTGCATCCGGGTTCAACTTACGATCCAAAACCCATCCAAATTCAGATTGTGAAAACCCCCGCACCCGCACCAGACGACTTGTGCCGCACCGCCAACCCGGAAGCCGTGCGCGGCTTCATCAACACCGATGCTTTGTTCGTGCAATAGACCGGATTACACAACTCAACTTTGTCCGCATCAATCTGCGGTGAAAAACTCTGCACTTCCATCATAAAAAGTGAACCATGATTGCAACTACCCAACAAATCCTCGATCCAAAAACTGCAATTTATAACGAAGTCTTACCAGCCAGACATCCCTGGTCTCGTGTCATCAAAAAAGGACAGATTCTTCGTATTGTAGATTTAGGCGGAAATCAAGCAGTAGATTTTTTAGTTTACAATGCCGATGACCCTTCCGAACGCTACAGCGCCCCCGATACGATCGTCAATCAAGGCAACATCTTTGTCACTACAAACAGCCAACTCCTTTCCAACGAAGGGCGAGCCATGATGACCATAATTGCTGACTCCTGCGGACGGCACGATACCTCCGGCGGCGCCTGTAGCTGCGAGAGCAATTCGGTGCGGTTTGGACTAGATAAAAAATACCAGCACGCCTGTGTTGAAAATTTTCTCGCCGCAATTCTTCCCTACGGTTTGGGTAAGCGAGATGTAGTCAGCAATATCAACTTTTTTATGAATGTTCCGGTTAGCGAAGATGGCACGCTTGAAATTGTTGACGGCATCTCCGATCCGGGAAGTACAGTTGATTTGCGAGCCGAAATGAATGCGCTGGTTGCTATTTCTAATTGCCCGCAAATGAACAATCCTTGCAATGCTTACAATCCTACGCCGATTCAGTTGATTGTTTGGGATGCGGTGTAAATGTAGGGTTGGCACTGTCTCCGCAATCTTTTTAGGGGCGGGCTAGAAGCCCACCCCACAAGAAAATTTACTCTTTGTGGAACAGGCATCTTGCCTGTTCTTCAGGATAGTTTTAGGGGCTTAGGGGCGGGCTAGAAGCCCACCCCACAAGAAAATTTACTCTTTGTGGAACAGGCATCTTGCCTGTTCTTCAGGATAGTTTTAGGGGCGCATTTTTTTTAGGGGCGGGCTAGAAGCCCACCCCACAAGAAAAGTCACTCTTTGTGGAACAGGCATCTTGCCTGTTCTTCAAGATAGTACAAGATGTAAAGAGACACCCATTACCAATTACCATTAACAATTATCAATTACCAATTACCTAAATGTTTAACAAAGTTTTAATTGCAAATCGCGGTGAAATTGCCTGTCGAATTATCCGCACGCTCGATCGCCTCGGAATTGCTTCGGTAGCAGTATATTCTGAAGCCGACGCCCACGCCAAACACGTTTTCGCCGCCAGCGAAGCCGTTTGTATCGGTGCAGCCGCAGCAGCCGAGAGTTATTTGCAGTTCGATCGCATTCTCGAAGTTGCGCGCCAAACAAAAGCTCAAGCTATCCATCCGGGTTACGGCTTTTTGAGCGAAAATGCTGAATTTGCCGAAGCTTGTGCCAGCGAAAATATTGCATTTATCGGCCCGACTCCGAGTCAGTTGCGCTGCTTTGGATTGAAACACACCGCGCGGGAAATAGCCGCTGCAAATCAAGTGCCGCTAACTCCCGGAAGCGAACTTTTAGCAAGTTTAGATGATGCCCAAAAAGCGGCTGGGGCGATCGGCTATCCGGTGATGCTCAAAAGTACCGCAGGCGGCGGCGGCATTGGTTTGCAGGCTTGTTTTGGCGATCGAGATTTGGCAGAAGCATTTGAAAAAGTACAGCGTTTGAGTCAAAGCAATTTTAAACAAAGCGGCGTTTTTTTAGAGAAATATATTCAAACAGCTAGGCACATTGAAGTCCAAATCTTTGGAGATGGCAAAGGAAACGTCATAGCCTTGGGCGAGCGAGATTGTTCGGTGCAGCGGCGCAATCAAAAAGTAATTGAAGAAACCCCCGCCCCTGCTATTAGCGACGAACAGCGAAATCAGTTGTACGGTGCAGCCGTGCGGTTGGGAAAAGCGGTAAATTACCAGTCAGCCGGTACTGTTGAATTTGTATTTGATGTCGATGCGAAACAGTTTTATTTTTTGGAAGTCAACACGCGCTTGCAAGTTGAACACGGCGTTACTGAAGCTGTCAACAACATCGACCTTGTTGAGTGGATGGTAAAACAGGCTTCTGGAGATTTGTTCCCCCTGGAAGAGTACCGCTATCGGCCGCAGGGACACTCAATTGAGGTGCGAATTTATGCCGAAGATGCCGGCAAGAATTTTCAGCCGAGTTCCGGGTTGCTGAATCAAGTTGCGTTTCCCGAAAACGTCCGCTGCGACAGTTGGATAGAAACCGGCACGGAGGTTACTCCTTTTTACGATCCGCTGCTAGCCAAAGTAATCGTTTGCGGCGATAATCGAACCCAGGCGATCGTAAAACTAAAAGCTGCTTTAGATGCCAGTGAAATAGCGGGAATTGAAACTAATTTAGATTACCTCCGCCAGATTTTGGACGATTCCCGATTCAGCCGCGGCGAACTGAGCACGCGCTTTTTAAACTCATTTGAATACGCACCTTTAACGATCGATGTATTGGATGGGGGAACCTACAGCAGCATTCAAGATTATCCGGGGCGGATTGGCTATTGGGATGTTGGCGTGCCGCCTTCTGGGCCGATGGATCATCTGGCATTTCGATCGGCAAATCGTTTAGTAGGAAATCCCGAATCGACAGCCGGATTGGAATTCACAGCGACAGGCCCAACTCTGCGCTTTAATGCCGATACAGTTATTAGTTTAACCGGTGCAACTATGAAGGGAACGCTAAACGGCGAATCGGTGCCGTTTTGGACAGCAATTCCCGTAAAAGCTGGCAGCATTCTCAAGTTAAAAGGCATCCAAGGCGGCGGCTACCGCACTTATTTAGCGGTGAAACACGGCTTTAATGTCCCCAATTATTTGGGCAGCAAATCAACGTTTGTACTGGGCAAATTTGGCGGGCACGCGGGCCGCACGCTGCGTCCGGGAGATGTGTTAAAACTCAACCAAACTGCCACTCTGGAAGCGGAATTATCTTTGCCTCCGGAACTAATTCCCACCTACAGCAATAATTGGGAAATCGGCGTTTTGTACGGGCCTCACGGCGCGCCGGATTTCTTTACTGAGTCAGACATCGAAATGTTTTTCTCCACAGAATGGCAAGTCCATTACAACTCGACGCGGACGGGCATTCGGCTGATCGGCCCGAAGCCCATCTGGGCGCGTCAAGACGGCGGGGAAGCCGGTTTGCACCCGTCTAACATTCACGATAATGCTTACGCGATCGGCACGATCGATTTTACGGGTGATATGCCTGTAATTCTCGGTCTGGACGGCCCGAGTTTGGGAGGTTTTGTCTGTCCGGCTACTATTGTGCAGTCGGAATTGTGGAAAATCGGACAACTAAAACCGGGGGACAGCATTCGCTTTCACTGTTTGAGTTTTGCTGAAGCTTTGCAGCGGGAATTAGCACAAAATCGGCAACTTGCTACTTTTAGTTTGCCTGTTTTTGGGAAAAATGCGGAGGAATTGCCCGCCGTTCCCGCCTCTCCAATTTTGCTCGAAATTCCCGAATCTCCGGGACAGGTTGCTGTTACTTACCGTCAAGCTGGGGATAAATATATTCTAGTGGAATACGGCCCGTTGGTGCTGGATTTAAATTTGCGTTTTCGGGCGCACGCATTGATGGAACAGTTAAAAGCAAATCCGTTGCCTGGTGTTATCGAATTAGTGCCGGGAATGCGATCGCTCCAAATTCACTTTGAGGGCAGCCAGATTTCGCAACAGCAGCTAATGCAGGCGCTGATTGCGGCGGAGGCGGAACTTCCGGCGATCGAGGATTTGGAAGTGCCGGCGCGAATTGTGCACTTGCCTTTATCTTGGGAAGATGAATCGACGCTGTTGGCCATTGAAAAATATATGCAGTCTGTGCGATCGGATGCACCTTGGTGTCCCAGCAATATTGAGTTTATTCGCCGCATAAACGGGCTTGAGGGCATCGAACAAGTCAGAGAAATTGTATTTAATGCTAGCTATTTAGTGATGGGTTTGGGAGACGTTTATTTAGGCGCGCCCGTCGCAACTCCCCTAGATCCGCGCCACCGTTTGGTTACTACTAAATACAATCCCGCCCGCACTTGGACTCCTGAAAATGCAGTTGGCATTGGCGGCGCGTATTTGTGCGTTTACGGGATGGAAGGACCTGGAGGTTATCAATTTGTCGGCCGCACCGTGCAAATGTGGAATCGGTTCAAACAAACGGCGGATTTCCAGTCTGGTAAACCTTGGCTTTTGCGCTTTTTTGACCAAATCCGATTTTATCCGGTTTCCCATGAGGAATTGCACCGCTGTCGGGAAGAATTTATCGAAGGTAAGTTTAAATTAAAGGTTGAGGAAATCACTTTTAATTTGAGAGAATACAATGAGTTTTTGCATTCTATTGCTAGCAGTGCGGCTGAGTTTAAAGCGCAGCAGCAGGCAGCATTTAATGCAGAGCGCGATCGCTGGGCCGCATCCGGGGAATTTGACGCTGAAGCTGCCGCAGAATCCTCGGCGGATGTGGTTTCTGACACGGCGGCGGAGGTTACTTTGCCGATCGACTGTGAGGCAGTTGTCGCTCACGTTTCGGCTAATGTTTGGCAGGTGCTGGTTAATGTTGGAGATGCGGTTGCAGAGGGCGATCGGCTGTTAATTTTGGAAGCGATGAAAATGGAAATTGCTATTACTGCTGATGTTTCCGGAACTGTTGCCGAGTTGTTTTGTGAAAAGGGGCAAACGGTGACAGCCGGACAAATTCTAGCGGCTGTTCAACCGAATTAATCCCTCTGTTGTCAGTTCGGGGAAAGTAGAAGCCGTTGGATAATTGGGGGATGATTTTGATTGTTTTGTGGGATGAGTTTCTGAACTCGTGCGATGTATTTTCACAGCAGGCGGGACACCCCACAAGAATCATCATCAAATTGTGCAACCCCCACTCATTTAATCAAGGTTTAGCAGCAGTTAGGGCTTCAAAAGGGTGGGGATATATCAATCAAGCAGGCCAGTGGGCGATCGCCTCCAAGTTTCCGCTGTCGGCAGTTTTTCCGAAGGCTTAGCCGCTGTCAAGCAATGGCCAATCTGGCTTCATAAATCAAGCTACAAAGCGGGTGCATCTCACTTTTGCGAATGTGTCAAAAAAGAGTTAAAATGAAAAAGCTAGTAAAATCGTCAAATAAAGAT
>NZ_JAUBSH010000097.1:0-25491 GCF_036704705.1 Microcoleus sp. K1-B1
GCAAGTGCATTAAATGCAATTCTCGCTCGCTATCCCCAAGTGAAGGTAAGTTTTTTGGGAACGGGTTGCTCAGAAGCAGAAGTCCATGCAGATTTCGAGCCTGCTGTACGCGATCGCATCCGAGTCATTCCGCGCTACCAACATGAAACTCTGCCCGAACTTTTGCGCGGACATCATATCAAGCTTTTTCCTACCCTCTCGGAAGGGTTTAGCGTGGCTCTTATGGATGCAATAGCTTGCGGTTTAGCCCCTGTCACTACCACAACCCCAGGGCCAATGGAAGTTGTGCGTGATGGAGAAAATGGTATGTTAGTTCCACCCCGCGACAGTGAGGCGATCGAGCAGGCTTTGGAGCGCTTAATTACAGAGCGCCCCTACCTAGAAAAATTGCGCCGTAAGGCCTATGCTACTGCACAAAAGTATAGTTGGCACCGAATAGCCAGTGATAATCTGACTTTGTACGAAGCAGCTTTGTCTCATAAAAGAGGTACTAAATGAAGCTTTGTATTGTTACTCATAAAGTCGCGCTCGGTGATGGTCAAGGTCGGGTAAACTATGAAGTTGCCTGGGAAGCGATTCGTCGCGGTCATCATGTTACCTTGTTAGCAAGTAGCGTAGATTTGGCACTTCAACAACACAATCAAGTCGATTGGATTACTATTCCAGTTAAAGGGTATCCATTGCAACTTGTCCGCGAAATAGCTTTCTCCACCCAAAGTGCTTGGTGGTTAAATAAGCACCAAAAAGAATTTGACCTGATCAAACTCAATGGTGCAATTACTTCGGCTAGGGGAGATGTTAATGCAGTACATTTTGTCCATAGTTCTTGGTTGCGATCGCCATTCAATCCCTCAACACAAAATCTGAGCTTGCGTGGCACTTATCAGCGGTTTTACACTGCCTTAAATGCTGATTGGGAGAAAAAAGCCTTCGATCGGGCGAAAGTCGTAGTAGCCGTTTCTGAGAAAGTCGCCCAAGAATTAATCGCGATTGGTGTCCCACGAGATCGCATTCGGGTGATCTTAAATGGCATTGATTTACAAGAGTTTGCTCCCGGTATTGTCGATCGGCAAAAATGGGGTTTACCAGAGGAAGTTCCTCTGGCGCTATTTGCTGGGGATATCCGTACACCTCGGAAAAACTTGGATACAGTCCTGCATTCCTTAGTGCAAGTTCCCCAATTGCACCTCGGAGTTGTGGGTGGAACCGCAGGTAGTCCCTATCCTGAGTTAGCGCGATCGCTAAACTTAGAGGATCGGGTGCATTTTCTGGGATTCCGGCAAGATGTCCCCGACTTGATGAAAGCAGCAGATTTTCTAGTCTTTCCGTCCCGTTATGAAACTTTTGGTTTAGTGGTACTGGAAGCTATGGCGACAGGAATACCCGTGATTACTGCTGCTACGACGGGGGCGGCCCAGTTGGTGACACCAGACTGTGGCTTCGTTTTGCCCGACTCAGACGATACACAGGCATTAGCTGAAGCATTGAATCAATTAGTTAAATGCGATCGGCAACAAAGACAGCAAATGGGTCAAGTAGCCAGAACTATAGCTGAACAGCATAGTTGGGCTAATATGGCACGTAATTATGTGAATTTATTTGAGGAACTCCAGCCGTGCTGACAATCTCAGTTGTGATTCCCAGTTACCGTCGCCCCAAAGACTTAGCACGGTGCTTAGAAGCAGTACAAAAGCAAAATCGCCAAGCAGATGAAGTCTTAGTGACGGTTCGCGATACAGATACTGAAACTTGGACATTCCTTGCATCGTTCAATCCTGCAGTGTTGCCATTACGCATTATAAAAGTGAGTGTTTCAGTACCGGGAGTAGTAGCCGCCATGAATGCAGGGATGGACGGCGCTTGTGGGGATATAATCGCTTTTACCGATGATGATGCCACACCTCACACTGATTGGCTGGAACGTATCGAGGCTCACTTTCTGTCAGATAGCAATATCGGTGGTGTAGGGGGGCGGGATTGGGTGTATCACGGCACCCAGTTAGAAGAGGGGCAACGCGAGGTAGTGGGACAAGTGCAGTGGTTTGGACGAGTCATCGGTGAACATCACTTAGGGGTTGGAGAAGCCCGTGAGGTAGATGTGCTTAAGGGTGTAAACATGAGTTTTCGGCGGAGTGCGATCGCCCAAATGCACTTCGATCCACGGATGCGAGGTACAGGAGCCCAGGTACACTTTGAACTGGCATTCAGCCTGAGTTTGAAGCGGGCAGGCTGGAAGCTGATCTACGATCCAAAAGTTGCAGTTGATCACTATCCAGCACAACGTTTTGACGAAGATCAACGCAATAGATTCAATGACATTGCCTTGATTAATGCCGTACACAATGAAACTTTAGTTTTATTAGAAAACCTACCCTCGACACAACGTATTGCATTTGTATTCTGGGCAATCTTGGTGGGAACGCGAGATGCCCCAGGTTTCTTACAAGGGTTTCGATTTCTACCTAAAGAAGGAACCTTAGCAGGACAGAAATTGCTTGCATCTATGCGGGGACGTTGGCAGGCTTGGGAGACATGGCAACAGTCAAAATAAGCATAACAGCCTGCTTCGCTAAGATTAAAGCCGTGTCATTGTGTCGCTCAATTCGCTACAAATTTACGAAAGTGTATACAAAAGTAATTTTACCTGGAACTGCTCAGTGAACGACAAGCATGCGCTTACGACTAATTCATCTGCAAGAAGTTTCTCTATAGGGCTACAACCGAAGCTAGCTTGGATTGCAATCCTGTGGCTACTGATTCCTACTGCACTATGCCTGCTGATACGTTTTAGTAGCATATTGCAAATATTCTTCCCGGCAGGATCTCTTATTGTAGGCGCTTTCCTGTATTGGCGGTATCCTATCCTCTACTTAAGTTTTACCTGGTGGTTGTGGTTTATTGCGCCATTTATTGCTCGCGTTGTCGAGTACCAAAATGGCTTGACTGACCCGGGTCTACGCTTAATAATACTTGCACCTTACCTAGTAACTATACTGACCGCTTTTAGCTTCTTCAAACACCTTCCCCGCATATATCGGCAGGATGGTTTACCTTTTGTTCTAGGTTTTATCGCTATTTTTTATGCCTTGTTGGTTGGATTAGCTAAAAGTAACCCGATAACTGAGATTGTACAGGGCGTTCTTAGCTGGCTACCGGGCATCTTTTTCGGTTTCCACTTGTTGATAAACTGGCAAGATTATCCAAGCTATCGTCAGAACACTGAGCGCACTTTCTTGTGGGGGACTTTAGTCATGGGAATCTATGGAGTGGTGCAATACGTAGTAGCACCCGAGTGGGATCGATTCTGGCTTAGAAACTCAGAAGAGCTGCTGTTGTGCTGTGGATGGCCTGCACCCCTCCAGATTCGCGTGTGGAGTACACTGAATTACCCCTTCACTTTTGCCTATGCAATGATGGCAAGCTTGCTGTTGTTATTGAGTAGACAAGAGCCTTTAGTTTTTCTGGCTATAATATCAGGCTTTATGTCTTTCCTGCTATCAGAAGTCCGCGCTGCTTGGGGTGGGTGGTTTATCGGATTTATTACCATAGTTATTTCAATAAAACAGCACTACCAAATGCGCTTGATCGCCACCCTTATAGTGATTGGAGTATGTCTTACCCCCTTGGCTACTATGGAGCCATTTTCTGAGGTCATCACTTCCCGCCTCGAAACTCTCTCTAATGTTAAAGAAGACCATAGCTTCAATGAGAGAGCAGAGATATATGGTAAACTCATTAATAGCGCTGTTTCTGAATTTAATGGGAGGGGCATGGGAGGTGTAAAGATAATTGATGCAGGTACTCTCGACGTACTTGCTACTCTCGGTTGGTTGGGAATTATTCCTTTTTTCAGTGGAATTATCCTAATTTTTTTGAGATTATTCCAATATAGTGAGGCTCGCTCTGATCCTTTTATGAATAGTGCTCGCGCCATTGTTCTAAGTATTTTTATAACACTACCTGCGACTAACACAATGGTACTACTGCCGGGTGTAATGTTCTGGGGATTTGCAGGTATGGCTATGGCAGCACATAAGTACCACCAACATCAACGTACTGTCGGTTTTAGAATAGAGTGATGTCCTCAGATTAAGCAAAGAGAATCTCAATTACTTAAATCATTTATCCCTAAATATTCTAAGACACAACAAAAAAAAAAATTACCTAAACAGCTCTTATTGCAACACCTGTGTATGAAACTTACTACTAACTTAACTTTTCTATCTAGATCTCTGTATAAGTTTTATATATTGATTTTGATTGTCGCCACACTGCTTGCTTATACTCTCTTGCCTATGCCTATGGTACAGGCAGAACCTGAGCAAGCCCACCGTGCAGACTCCTTTGTTGATTCTCTCGGGATTAACACGCATTTAGTCTATCGAGACACTGCTTATGCAGATTACAATGGCATCATAAAACCTAGGCTGCAAGAACTAGGAATTCGTCACATTCGGGACGGCGGTTTCTACAGTACCGAGTATTTCAACAAACTGAAGGAACTTAGTAGCATCGGTATCACGTCAATCCTGACCTTCTTTGGAACCCCCCCTAGGGAGGTTTTAGGCATCGCTAAGACCCTCAAAGAGTCTATAGAAGCAGTGGAAGGCCCAAATGAGTCAGATCTAACACAGTTCAATTTCTCGTATAAAGGTGAAAAATTCCCCAAAGGTACCCGTGTCTATCAACAAGAATTGTATGCCGCCGTTAAGGGAAATCCAGAAACAGCGTATTTGCCTGTGCTGATGCCATCAATGGGGTGGGGTCGGAACGCCAAAAGACTAGGATACCTGGAGTACGGCGATATCGGTAATTTGCACAGCTATCCAAATTTAGGTGAGCGCCCAACCTATGACATTGATTGGTACTTCATACCTCATGGGCGCAGGATATCTGGCGAGACGAAGCCGATTTGGGCAACAGAGACCGGATACCATAACTTGACAAGCGACGCCTTGGGCATATCCGAAACGGCAGCAAGCAAGTACCTTCCACGACTATGGCTTGAGTACTTTAACCGCGATATCAAGCGGGTATATCTTTACGAGTTGATTGATCAGCAGCCAGACCAGAATAACTCAGATAAGGAGCAGCATTATGGCTTGCTGCGAAATGACGGCTCCCCGAAGCCCGCTTATCAAAGCATTAAAAACCTGATTACCCTGTTAAAGGAACCAAGAGCCAACTTCATCCCAGGTAGTCTCGATTATGCGTTGAATGGTAATGTGACGAGTGTGAATCATACTCTCATACAGAAAAGCAACGGTGAGTTTTATCTCATCCTTTGGCAAGATGCTAAGAGCTGGGACAACAAGAAAAAGAGAGACATAGCTGTTACTAACCAGGACGTGACCTTGACCCTGAAAACCATAATTAGCCAAGCAGATGTCTATGAGCCTATCCAGGGAATCACTCCAATCAAAAAATCCACAAGCCTCAGTGGAAGGATCGAGGAACTGACGCTAAGCGTACCAGATCATCCACTGGTGATCAAGCTAGTGCCTCCCAGCAAGAAATGAGATACACTCCACAAAAATTTATATTTCTAGGGAGGTACTTTTTTTAAGGAATAAAAAGCACAATTGTTGAAGGATTTACCCTGGATGCTTGGAGAAAACTAAGTGGAAGATTACACAAATAATCCTGTTGTAGCGTCTGCAAATATTCTTTGCGTCGGGATCGGATGGTTTCCGAAAACACCGGGAGGCTTGGATCGATATGTATATGAGCTTACGCATCAATTAGCAGCCAGTCAAGATCGAGTTGAATTGTGTGGAGTAGGTCTACCAGAAACTCAGTCAAACTCTGGCGTAAAGCTCACTAATTTAGCTGAAGCCGAACAGCGACTCTGGGAACGGCTTTGGTTGATTCGCTCCAATTTTGAGCAGCGAAAATATGCAAAACCTGATGCAATTAATCTACATTTTGCCCTATATAGTTTTCCTCTTTTGCAAGTTTTACCTAGGGGGGTTCCTGTTACCTTTTCCTTTCACGGGCCTTGGGCATTAGAATCTAAGCAGGAGGGTTCTGGTAAACTGAGTGTTTTTTTGAAGCAGTGGATGGAAAACAGGGTCTATCGTCGTTGCGATCGATTTATTGTTCTGAGCAAAGCATTTGGTGATATTTTACATCAAGAATATCAAGTTCCTTGGAGCAAAATTCACGTAATTCCCGGCGGTGTGGATCTTTCGCGATTTCAAATTAACCGATCGCGCCCTGAAGCCCGCACGCAGATCAACTGGCCTGAAAATCGCCCCATTCTCTTTACAGCGCGTCGCTTAGTGCATCGAGTTGGACTCGATAAGCTGTTAATCGCTATCGCGATGATTAAACCTCAAATTCCTGATATCTGGTTGGCGATCGCTGGCAAAGGGCCACTAAAAGCGGTTCTTGAGCAGCAAGCCACTGATTTGGGACTCAATGACAACGTTAAATTTCTAGGCTTTTTGCCAGATGACCAACTACCTATAGCTTACCAAGCCGCCGACCTAAGTGTGATGCCGAGCCAATCTTTAGAGGGGTTTGGATTATCCGTGCTAGAATCCCTCGCCTGTGGCACTCCAGCACTATGTACTCCGGTTGGTGGAATGCCAGAAATTTTAGAGCCGTTTTCACCAAATTTGATTACTGCTTCTTGTGAGGCAACAGCTATTGCTGAGCGATTGGAACAACTGCTAACTGGAAAAGTACCCATGCCTTCTAGAGAAGCGTGTCAGGAATACGCTGCTATAAATTTTGATTGGGAAACAATCGCGCAAAAAGTTAGAAAAGTGTTGTTATCCTGAGTATCAAAAGAATTAGAATAGGACTTATCCCTCTGCTTGTCCTTATCAGGAAAATTAACGATTTTTAGAGGATACAGCCTACACAAAAACGAGGTTTCACCTCTGTTTTACAAGCCTAGGGATTACGCACAGATTCTTGTTTAGGATTTACGCAACTGGCACACGAGCATCGACTTATAGGGTGTGCCAGATTTTCATTATGAACGGATTATGTAGGGCTTGATGAGAGTAGAGATCGTGGCTAATTGTGAAACTTGGGCGCCGGACTGTAGTTGTAGAGTTCTTTGCACACCGCACCTTACCCCTACAAATAGTTTTACAATTGAAAAATTGCGTAATTCCTGTAGAATATATGGAAAAGTTTTTAGGTAAAAAAACGGATGAAAATACTATTTCTCGACCAGAGCGGTAAGCCTGGTGGCGCAGAGCTTTGCCTAATAGATATTGCCAAACCCTATCGAGATAGCTGTCTAGTTGGCTTATTTGTAGATGGTTTTTTTAGGCAATTACTAGAGCAACAGCAAATTCCCGTTGAGGTGTTAGCGACTGAAGCGATAAAAGTTCGTAAAGAAAGCAGCTTGACACAGAGTTTAAGTAGTGTAACCTCGCTACTGCCTTTGATTGCTAAAGTTGTTCAAAAAGCTCGTCAATACGATTTGATCTACGCCAACACGCAAAAAGCTCTAGTTGTTGGTGCATTAGCTAGCTTTTTGAGTCGTCGCCCTCTAGTGTATCATTTGCATGACATTTTATCTACAGACCATTTCAGCCCAACTAACTTAAAAGTAGCTGTAACTTTGGCTAATCGCTTTGCATCATTGGTTATTGCTAACTCCAAAGCAAGTCAGGCTGCTTTCCTCGAAGCAGGAGGACGCTCGGACATAATCGATGTCGTCTACAATGGCTTTGAGCCTGAAGTCTATCAGAGCGATCGCTCTAAAATTAGCCAACTCAAGACACAGCTAGAACTTGATGGGCAATTTATCGTAGGTCATTTCAGCCGATTGTCACCTTGGAAAGGTCAACATATTTTAATTGAAGCACTTACCTACTGTCCCAAAAATGTAACAGCTATTTTAGTGGGTGATGCGCTCTTTGGCGAGCAGGATTATGTCCAGCAATTACACAAACAAGTGGCAGAATTAGGACTTAAAAATCGAGTTAAGTTTTTAGGCTTTCGTTCAGATATTCCGCAGTTAATGGCAATTTGTGATTTAGTTGCACATACCTCAACCGCACCCGAACCTTTTGGGAGAGTTATTGTGGAGGCTATGCTGTCTGGTAGACCTATAGTTGCTGCTCAATCTGGAGGGGCTATTGAATTAATAGAACCGGGCATCAATGGCTTTTTGGTTCCTCCCGGCAAGCCAGACCAACTGGCAGAAGTTATTAATACCTGTCATAACCAACCTGAGTATACGATCGCGATCGCCCAATCGGCCTACGAGATGGCTAGTCGGCGTTTTCACCAGACCAATATCGATCGCCAGATTGCCGATTTGCTAGCCAGAACTTTTACCTGACTTGTCCTAATGTCTTATGAGTTATATCTCACATCTTGCACCCTTCTCAAGAACACGCTTTCGGGCCTGTTCCACAAAGAAGGAATTTTATTGTGGAACAAGCTCTATGGCCCGTTCCTAAATAGGTAATTGAGAAGGGTGCAACATCTCAGTTATATTGGATTTTCCCCCAATCAAATAACGTTATGTTTGCTAGCTTTTTACGAATTTATAAGTGCAAGAGTTTGCCTAGTTTCACTCGATCGCCTCGCAGTGTCTGCTACCTTCAAAGCGTACAAACTACTGGCATTATCCACGTACAAAGGCGTACCGTTAGACAAAAATTCCAACACCATATCGGTGTCTTTGGCAAACAAACCGCGCCGCGTTCCTACTTTGATGGTGCGGCGATTTTCTCCCTGAATTAATTGACCTGATTCAGGAGTAAAAACCAGCGTTCCTTCTTCACCGTAGATGGTGAAAATGTTTTCCGACTGCCAAAAAGTCTCTCCTTTTCCATAAACAGCTTCAGCGACAAGGCCATTGGCAAAGCGCAACTGTGCGTTGCACAAACAAGCTTTGTAGAAATCCGGCTGACTGTCCCAAAATTGAGCTTGACAGTTAACGCTTGCCACTTCCCCGAACAAATCAGTAAATCGGTGCAGTCGCGAAATTGCACCAACTAACGGAAAGCCAAAGAGGGAATGTTGATAAGTCCACCGCTGCGGCGCTGGATGTTGAGGACTCATAGTAATGTAGCGGGCGTAAAAAACTTTACCGATTAAGGGCAAAGATTCTTTGATTGCTTGGTGCAAACCGCCTAACAGTTCGATGTGTTCGATGTGGAGGAGTTTTTGCTTTTGGGTGGCAAGTTCGATCGCCCTTTCTGCTTCAGATACGTCTAAAGATAGAGGATATTCCACCACAACGTGCTTGTCATTTTCTAGGGCGGCCAGGACGATCGCCCCGTGATCCCGGTTCACCGTACAGACAATTACCAAATCCAAATCGTCTCTTTCTATTAGCTTGCGCCAGGAAACCGCAGCTTCTGCCCCGAACCCTTGACAAAATGCTGCGGTTTTCTCCGGGGAGTGGCCCGCAACTGCTACCAAGTTCGATCGCCCATCAGCTTGAATTGTCTCGGCCCTCAACTTAGCGGCAAAACCAGTACCCACAATCCCCACGCGAATTGGAGAATTAACCGAAAAACCAGAGCGAGTATCAATATTAGTCATGGGATTTGAGATTTAAGATTTTAGATAGTTATAGACTTGCGGTGCAGGGCTTTAGGATTCTATCGCCCCGATTTTAAGCTGTGGTTGTGGTGCGATTGATTCGATCGAGCCTTCAACACCCAAGTCTTGATGCGATCTAACTATACATTTCACCGCCTGCTGGGACTTGCCTTGCAGCAAGTCTTGCTGAAACTCGATCGACACACGGCATACCAACAACCCGGTTTTTGTGCTGTACGGCTCAAAACAGGATTTTTCCTAGAAACCGGATTATTTAGCGCAAGTCTTGCGGCAACAGTATCACAAGGCTGAATCCAAGATAGGTATAAGTAATAAAGATGAAATTAGAAAAAGTTATAACTAATCCCATTCAAATTTTTTGTAAATAAGTGTTGCAACCTTGCTTCTTTCCCCTACTATCATAGAGGGAACGAACCTAAGACCTAACCTCAAAGCTAATAGAGCCTTGAAGGTTGCATTAGGAAAAATTATCAATCTTGTTGAATTTTTGAGAGGATTTAGTGCATGGCAACTTACAAAGTTACCCTCATCAGCGAAGCCGAAGGAATTAACCAGACCATTGACGTTGATGACGATACTTACATTCTTGATGCTGCAGAAGAAGCAGGACTCGACCTCCCGTACTCTTGCCGCGCTGGAGCTTGCTCCACCTGCGCCGGCAAAATCACCAAAGGCGAAATTGACCAATCCGACCAATCTTTCTTGGACGACGACCAAATCGAGGCCGGATTTGTCCTCACCTGCGTCGCCTATCCCAAGTCTGACTGTACGATCGAAACTCACCAAGAAGAATCGCTCTACTAAGAAAGGACGCTCTGCGTGATACCCTAAGAAACCCGGTTTCTCGTTTCCAGAATTAAGCTGAAATACGGCAATTATGTTAAGAAACCGGGTTTCTGTGTCTAACATTGCAACAAAGCCGCCAGCAGTCTGTCACTCCCAGCTATGAATTCATAGCTGTTTGAGCAGATAGCTGACCAAATAATTTTAGATTTTAGATGGCAGATTTTAGATTAACTGTGAAACCAATCTAGAATCCAAAGTCTAAAATCTAAAAGTTTTACGGCTGATATTTAGTCCGCAAAGGCGGGCTTTGTTTGTTTAGTGGGGAATTAAATCGCCGGCTCTTATGCCGACTCCGATCGACTATTCGCGCCAAGATGTAATGTTATCGCTGAGCGGCACAACTTGAGCGCCGGGAAAATAAAAGCTGAGAATTTGAGATCCATTCCAGCCCAAATTAGCCAAATTGTAAGAACCAGTCTGACTCATTCCCACTCCGTGCCCGAACCCGCCTCCGACAAAAGCATAACCGTTGAGAGTTTTGTCTGGATTGTAAATTGGTTCTAGGTAAAAAAGCGTGCTAATCGGCGGGTAAAAAGCATTGCGAATCTCGTCTTTGTCGATATCGATGGGGCCCAAGTCAGTTTGAACCTTCATTTGCAAAACTCGACCTGCGGGCGACCTTTCTACCACTTCCACCTGAGTGACAGTTTTCAAATTAGCCATCGGGTGCTGTTTTTTCTGAAGATACTGTTTGAGAAATCCACCAATCGCCGTCAAAGAAGCGGGTTCGCGCCACCGAAATGTGTCTTCTTTTTCCTCATTAAACCCTTTTTCCAAACTGATAAAGCGGCGGAAATTGTTTTCGTCAGACAAACTCTGCTTTGACAAATCCCAAATATTATTAGGCGAATCGATGATCGATCGCAAATATGGACGTTCCGCGCCCTGCCACACATCGTTAAAAGAGGCTGTCACGCCGCCGCTAGAGGCGGAATAGAGCGCGTCTACTAGCTGATTTTCGTAAGTTAGCACCAAACCGCTCGTTTGGGCGATCGCCTTATCACTTTGCGGGTAAACCTCCGTCAAACCCTTATAAACTTGACAGTTAACATCAGCGCACAACTCATAATTATCCACAGCAAACCGGCGCAAATTTCTCAGGGCGTAGGTTCTCGCTAAAATCGTTTGAGCGACAATCGCAGCGTAAGGCGAAAAAGCCCCAATTTCGTGAGGAACAACACCCCGCAAATAAGTTTCCGTCAGCACTTTATTCACCAAAGTATAAGTGCCGTAAGCATTTTTTTGCAGGTGCAAACTGCCGCCATAACGGTGAGTTTGTTGAATTGCTTTTTCTGGTTCAAGAGCTGTCGCCTCTTGGGTGGTTTGTTCCAATACCTCAATCACATTTTTCCCGGCCGTCACATCCAACTCATTGCGGTTGAAACGAAAGCCGTTTAAAACCCAAAATGCCTGGGGTATTTGTTTTAAAACTTTGGAATCCAAAAAAGCTGTTGTGTTCCCTTGAGCTTGCAAACTTTGCAACAGCCAGCGCCGCACCAAAGGAGAGTTGTAAATATCTCTTTTCGCCCAAACTTGCCAGCGAAAAGGTTGAGCAATTTCTACATCAATTCCCTGGGCGCGCCACTGATTGGCGCTGTCTTCCGCACTCTCGAAACTGCGGTGGGAGCTCAGAACAACTCGTTCTTCTACTAAGGGCGCTTCCAGAGGTTTCGGGGCTATTTCTAACTTGACGCTAGCAGCCGTTTTGGTTTCTATGCCTTGAGGAGTTTTGTAACTCAATGTTAAGCTGTCGCCCGGTAATGCTTTCAGCGTCAGTTTGTCGGTTGCTTTCGTGCCAAACCGCTGCACTACGCCGATTTTGATGGGTCTATTTTGGGGAGTTTGGGCGTATCCCGCAGCGCTGAAAAGGGGCAACAGGCACAATGCGGTGAAAACAGTGCTAGAAATGCAGCTAAACCATTTGTAATTGGGAGTTGGAGGTGCTTGAGCGAACACGGTTATCTGTCTCGCGATAGTTGAAGATGGGGGATTTTTGATTGTACGTTAGCACATTTGGCGGCTGCTATAGGGGAATTCCCGAAGATAAGCTGGTTTGGTTGCCCGAATTCTGTTAAGTCAGGACTTAGGCCAGACCAAAGAAACCGGGTTTTTTACCGAATCTGCGGGCTGCAACGAAATATTTTCCTAAAAAACCCGGTTTCACCGGCCCCATGCGGTAAATCTGTCATTGCGGGTGAAACGCAGCAATTGCAAAAGTTGCGATCGCTTTACATTCTGTTACACTGCACCGATTTATTTGCACCTACCTACTGATTGGCTAATCATTTTTTCTGAGCACTAATCTCATCGCACAGGTGTTTATCGCTTTCATCAGCATTATTCTGCAAATAGTCGTGCAGCCAATCGCAGCCTTGCACCAGCATTTCATCTAAACTTTTAATTCGCCACAACCTTGCTGTATTGTCCTCTGATGCCGTAGCGATGTATTTGCCGTCAGGACTAAAACTGACCCTCGATAGCCTACGTTGATGTCCTTTAAATTCTTGTATCAGCTTGCCTGTGACATCCCACAACCTTGCTGTTTTGTCCCTTGATGCCGTAGCGATGTATTTGCCGTCAGGACTAAAACTGACACTATTTACCGACTCTTGATGTCCTTTAAATTCTTGTATCAGCTTGCCTGTTAAATCCCACAACCTTGCTGTTTTGTCCAATGATGCTGTAGCGATGTATTTGCCGTCAGGACTAAAACTGACACTATTTACCGCATCTTGATGTCCTTTAAATTCTTGTATCAACTTGCCTGTTAAATCCCACAACCTTGCTGTTTTGTCCCTTGATGCCGTAGCGAGGTATGTGCCGTCAGGACTAAAACTGACACTCCTTAACTCCTCTTGATGTCCTTTAAATTCCTGTATCAATTTGCCTGTTAAATCCCACAACCGGGCTGTTTTGTCCGATGATGCCGTAGCGATGTATTTGCCGTCAGGACTAAAACTGACACTACCTACCGAATCTTGATGTCCTTTTAATTCTTGTATCAGCTTGCCTGTTAAATCCCACAACCTTGCTGTTTTGTCCCTTGATGCCGTAGCGATGTATTTGCCGTCACGACTAAAACTGACACTCCATACCCTATTTTGATGTCCTTTAAATTCTTGTATCAGCTTGCCTTTTAAGTCCCACAACCTTGCTGTTTTGTCAAATGATGCCGTAGCGATGTATTTGCCGTCAGGACTAAAACTGACACTCCATACCAAATCTTGATGTCCTTTAAATTCTTGTATCAGCTTGCCTGTTAAATCCCAAAACCTTGCTGTTTTGTCCCTCGATGCCGTAGCGAGGTATGTGCCGTCAGGACTAAAACTGACACTCCTTAACTCCTCTTGATGTCCTTTAAATTCTTGTATCAGCTTGCCTGTTAAATCCCACAACCTTGCTGTTTTGTCCGATGATGCCGTAGCGATGTATTTGCCGTCACGACTAAAACTGACACTCCATACCGAATCTTGATGTCCTTTTAATTCTTGTATCAGCTTGCCTGTTAAATCCCACAACCTTGCTGTTTTGTCCCTGGATGCCGTAGCGATGTATTTGCCGTCACGACTAAAACTGACACTATTTACCGCATATTGATGTCCTTTAAATTCTTGTATCAGCTTGCCTGTGAAATCCCACAACCGGGCTGTTTTGTCAAATGATGCCGTAGCGATGTATTTGCCGTCAGGACTAAAACTGACACTCCATACCGAATCTTGATGCCCTTTAAATTCTTGTATCAGCTTGCCTGTTAAATCCCACAACCTTGCTGTTTTGTCAAATGATGCCGTAGCGATGTATTTGCCGTCAGGACTAAAACTGACACTATTTACCGAATCTTGATGTCCTTTAAATTCTTGTATCAGCTTGCCTGTTAAATCCCACAACCGGGCTGTTTTGTCAAATGATGCCGTAGCGATGTATTTGCCGTCAGGACTAAAACTGACACTATTTACCGCATATTGATGTCCTTTAAATTCTTGTATCAGCTTGCCTGTGACATCCCACAACCTTACTGTTTTGTCCGATGATGCCGTGGCGATGTATTTGCCGTCAGGACTAAAACTGACACTCAATACCCAATTTTGATGTCCTTTCAACCCATTTTGTTCTCGGATGTTGTCGAGAATCTGGTTGAGAGCAATCTGGGGAGTAGATATCGGGTAATCCGCAAGGGAACGAACGTCCTTGACAGTAGTTTTGAGTTCTTTCCCAGTCTTCACGGCTGAGATTAAAGCATCTATTTGGTTATTGCCAGACTCAAACAATATCGAAGCATCACTTGCCGATCGCTCTAATTTTGCCAATTTCTGTGCCTCGTCCACTTGCTGCCGCGCTACTCCCATTACAGTAAAAGCGCCAATTATACTAATGCTAAATATCGTTGCACCAATACTGCTTAGCCATTTTACTTTTCGCTGTGCTGCTGCGAACAACTTTTCTGCTTTCTGCCGCGCCTCTGCTAATATTTGCTTTTCGGTTTCAGTTTCCTTGACTTTTTCACGTAACTCTAGTAATTCCGCACCGGGCTGTTTGCGGATAAAAGGCACTAAATAATCGTGAACAAGTTGGTATCTTTGAATCGGAGTTGCTGGTACTTCTAACACCAATCCCGATTTAACGACAATCTCGATAACCAACTCTAATCTTTCTGAATCGCTTCCTAAATCTTCTGCTAATTCAGCCCAAGTTTTCTGAGGACGGGTATTGTTTTCATCCGTCAGCAAGTACAAGACAAGTTCGGCAATGTCTTTATTTTCCTTGCCGCAGTCTGCGATCACTTCAGCTAAAAATTCCTCAACCAGTTTGAGCTTCGCCTGGTTGCCAAGTTGCTGATATTCACTCAGTTGAGTAATCTGCCTTTTTTCCAGTTGCGTCCCCACAATTTGCAACTCAATCGGTCGCACTTCGCCGAGTTGACCTGCCAAATCTTCTACCAGTGTGTTTGCCAAATCATCATCCAAGTAAAATTGAGAGCGTTCTGTTAAAGTTTGGACAACAAGTTTAGCATCTAAAATCACAAAATTACCCAAATAATAGCGATTATTTTTATTGAGGATGTCATCTTCAATTATTGATAAATTTGTCGTGCGATTCCACTCTAACAAGTAGAAAAGATAATCTTCCCGCAGCGACAGGATAATTTTGAGATGGCAAATTTGCAAACATTTAGCCAAAAAATCATATAACTCTTGCCTGCAGCTTTGGTCTTGATAAGCAAAGAAAAATTCCTCAAACTGGTCAAAGATTAGTACCGTCAATAAATTGCGTTTTTCATTGAGCCGCAACTGTTCCAAAATAGCTGTCGGTTTGTCAATAGGAGTAGATAAACTCTCACCTTTTATTTTTTCAATTCCCAATTTTAAACGCTGACCGCAATCCCTCGCCCAATCGTGATAAGACTGCAATAAAATAGGCAATACGTCCCGCGCGTCAAAAGTGGTAAGTTGCAGTGCCGGAACTAACCCCGCTTGAATAATCGAACTTTTTCCTACCCCAGACTGTCCGTGAATAATTGTCAGCTTATAAACAGGTGGACCTATGCGTTGAATTATCTCTTTAATATCCTTTGCTCGCCCGGAAGCCGCTGCAATTTCCTCAACAACTTCAGCTTTTGACTGACCTGATTCTAAAGCAAGATTAATTGTTTGTTGCGGCGGCTGCAAACGGCCTGCCCCAATAAAAGCTTGCAGTCGGTATTTGCTTTTAACTTCCTGTTGTTCTAGTTTTAAATCAAATGCTTTTAAATATTCGCTTTGCTCAAAATAGAGAGTTCTCAACTCTTCTAAAATCCTCAGATAAAGCTGCACATCATCTTGAGGCTGCGTATTTTCTTTAGCTGCTTCTAAGTTCCTAACAGCCTCCGACTGTTGACCCAGATTTCGCTGCGCTTTTGCCAAAAGTAACAGATACAAACCAGTCTCTTGTTGGGATACTTCTGCTTGTGTCAAAACAACCAATGCTAATGTAGCTGATTCGCAAGCTTTTTCCCACTTAGAACGTTGCAGCGCTACCTCAGCCAAAAAGCCGTAATCTTCAGCTACTTGACTCGGAGTGCCACCATTTTCGTGCATTTCTAAGGCTTTGACAGCTAAAATGTGCAACTCTTCCCAAGCTTGTAAAAGTCGCAGCACTTCGCCAAGTTCGCTAATACATTTAGCCACTAAATCATTTCGTTGTGCTTGCTCAAAACTCTCCAGAGATTGCTGCAAATACTTTCTAGCTTCTCGCCAATACTCCAGCTTGCCTGCCCGGTGCAATTCAGCTTTGCGGTTGTAAGCTTGGGCAATTTTCTGGCAGACAATTCCTTGCCTTTCCCACTGCTGATTTTGCTGCCAAAACGCCAAACTTTGCTGATAATGTTCTAGTGCTAAATCTATTTGACTTTTATGAAATGCAACTAAACCCCCAATAAATAGCCAACTTGCTTGCAATTCTGGGTTTAATGTTTCTCCAAAACTTGACAGATCATTCCTCAGAAATTCAATTTTACAGTCATCTAATTTGAAATTATCAACATTAGCAAAAGCTTGCTCTGCTTTTTGCCACAACAAATTCATCAAATCATCGGGTGGCATACTAAACTGAATTGGAGGAGGAGCCCAAGACTTCAGATCGTTAGCCGATCGACTAAATTTAGACAGTACAGCATCCGTCACCCATAATATCAACGGAAAAGCAAAATCTTGTTTGAATTGGTCTCGCGCTCTATTAGCCCCAACTAGCAGGTCATCAATCGCCACCACCGATTCTATACCAACAACTATCAAAGCTTTCGGTGGTTGCTCTTGGACGGCATTGAGAATGGTTTGATAAAGTGTTTTAGTCGCAGGTTCGAGAACTAATTCTTGATATTCAACCGTCGATCGATCGCGCAATTTATCCAGCATTGCCGAACGCAAGCTAGCATAATTGAAACGCACTATAGTTAACGAAAAACTTCCTTGAAAGCGGGCGATCGTCCGTACTAAAGTAGAGAGCGCTCGATCATTTTCTGGTACAATATCTTCGGCTAAATTTGAGTTTACCATGATCTTAGAAATAAAGGGGATATTTAAGGAGGATTTGGTATTCGATCCCCCCTAGCCCCCCTTAAGAAGGGGGGAACCGGAAGCAGTCAAAGTCCCCCTTAAGAAGGGGGATTTAGGGGGATCGAGACTCAGGTAAAATTCAATGAACATAATCTCAACAATTTTGCTGCTGCCACAGCTTAAATTTGTCAGTTTCCATCAACAGCGGATTCAACGCAAACCAATTTCCGTCACTATCTACATATTCAAAAACCCACAAGTTCCTCAGTAAATCTTGGTATTCTTTATCTCCATTAATGCTTTGTTCTTTCACCACCTTAAAGAGTAATTCCCACTCATCATTATCAATGCCATTCCTCAGAGTGTCGCGGGAACTGCGAATCACTGATTTCAACACCTTTTGCGAAATAGGAGGGTCATCTTGCTGCAAGCAACCAAACAGCATCCCCATCAAGTTTCGCAGATGACCTCCGCTGACGCGGCACAATTCATCTAAAGTTTCAGGGCTGTCAAAAACCTGGGGAACTAATGCGATGTGTTCCTCTGGCGACACATCAGGAAAAGCCCGCGACATCACCATTTGCCGCAGCAAATTCATCCCCTCAACACATTCGCTACCGTCTTTATTCTTTACTGGTACCATAGGCAAAACTCTCGGGTCAACTCCGCCCCCCAAGCGATTTTTCAAAATAGCATTTTCATTGGCAAAAATCAATTCCAACGGCAGGGTATAAACTAAATGGCAATTCAGTTTTCGCAACTGATCGCCCCGGTCAATAAAGATATATTCGGGCAACGGTCGCCCCGCTGCATTGGGTCGAGAAACTATCCGGTCTAAGTTATCAACAATCACCACCAATCCTTTTTTACCCCGCTGCTGAAGCTGATTAATTGCTACATCAATAATTTCTTGATTAATCAGTTTTAACATTTTATTTGCTTGCGGTTCCATGTACTGTCTCAATTTAGATCGCAAGTCGGGATTACTTTTGGTTTTGGCAGTAATTTTGGCAATACCTAAAGGGAGAGACACTTCCAGATTTCCCTCTGTATTGCCCTTATATTTGCTGCCAAAAAGTTCTCCTTCAGCTTCTAAAGTCACAGGGGTTTGTAAAAAATCCCAACTATTTTTTAAGAAGTCTTTAAAGCGCTGGGGCTGCAAGGAAATTTTGCCCTCTTCCAAGCTTTGGGTGACTCGCCGTGCGATCGCTAACATGATATCTGTCAAATCGAGATCCATTTCATCGAGGTCTTGTGTTGACTCGAAGTAAACTACATGAAACCCCTCATCTGTCAACTCTTTTTCCAATCGCGACAATTCAGTAGACTTGCCGCAACCAATATGTCCGGTAAACAATTGGCAAGTCGGTTTATCTCGTGCCAGACGGGTAATTGTCCGTTTGAGTATGTTAATAACTTTTCCGCCGCGCACCTCAGCAAAATCAATGTAGTAGCGCTGATCTTCGGCATTGCCCAATATCAGGGAGTGACTGGGGTTGCAGGCGTCGCAGAATCGCTCAAAATCTAGATTCATAAAATTTTCTAAATTAGTTTTTGTAGTTACTGTAGGGTGGGTCAGGGCTGAATGTTATTACCAGAGACAAAACAATTTTCCGGGTAAGCACCCTACGGTTAGTTAGCTGACCACCCATACATCGAAGACTATTAGTGTGAACCTGGATGCTGTTTCCAATATTGGTAGGCGGCATAGGCCAAGGTGACAGCGCCGGTGACGATCGCAGATTCATCGACCTCAAATTGCGGGTGATGGAGGGGATAGTTCGGTTTGTCAGTCAGTCCCACTCCTAAGCGAAACATGGTTCCCGGTGCGTGTTCTAAGTACATCGAAAAATCTTCCGCGCCGAGGGATGGTTCTGGTAAAATCTGGACGCGCGATCGACCTAAAGCTTCTAAAGCCGCAGTTTCGACTAATTGCGTGAGTTTTGGGTCGTTTTGGACTCCCGGCACGCCGCGCTTGTAGGTGAGTTCGTACTTAGCGCCGTAAGTCCCGCAAACGCTAGAAACAATTTGTTCGATCCAAGCCGGCAGGTTTTCGTGGGTTTCCGGATGGAGCGATCGCACGGTTCCCAATAATTTTACTCGATCGGCAATCACGTTCGGCGCTCGTCCGCCGTTAATTTGCCCGATCGTCAAAACCAGCGGCCTCAAAGGATTTTGCGTGCGGCTAATTGCCTGCTGCAAAGTGGTAATTATCTGAGAAGCAATCCAAATTGCGTCGATCGCCTCGTGGGGACGCGCACCGTGGCCGGATTCGCCCATCACAATCAATTCTATGTCATCTGCCGCCGCCGTCAGTGCCCCGTGGCGGATACCGACGCAACCGCCGGGAATCGTCGGAAAAACGTGCACTCCGAGGATGCCGTCAACATCTTGCATCGCCCCGTCTTTAATCATCCATTGAGCACCTTGGGCAATCTCTTCTGCCGGCTGAAACAAGAAGCGGACGTGACCGGGCAATTTTTCCCCTAGCTGAGACAATATCATTGCTGCGCCCAAACCGACGGTGGTGTGGATGTCGTGGCCGCAGGCGTGCATGACTCCCTCGTTGCGGGAGGAAAATTCTAAGTTAGTGCGTTCTTGAATCGGCAAAGCGTCCATATCGGTGCGAATTGCCAGCCACCGGGATTCGCTGCTGTTGCCTTTGATTTCGCCTAGCACTCCTGTTTTGCCGATTCCTTCGATCGCGCGGACTCCGCTGGAAGCGAGAACTCCGGCTACGTAGGCGGCGGTTTGATATTCTTGGCCGCTGAGTTCGGGGTGGGAGTGGATGTGGCGGCGAATTTCGATTAAGCGGGGTGCTAGGGTGGCGGCTAATTCTTGGATGCGGGGAAGCATGAATTTAGTTGGGGAGTGCGGTACAAGCTTTAGTCAACTAGGGTAACGCAAATGTTTGGGGGTGAACAGAGTTACAAGGGGCTAAAGTGCGATCGGGCTTTTAGATGGCAATGCTATTTCGTTTCTGAATAAGATTTTTTTTTCTAACCGCAGAGGGCGCAGAGGACGCAGAGAAAAGAGAGAAAAGAGAGTTAGGTTGAAACGGGGAACAAAAGTCCATTTTCTAGGTTAAAATGCTGATTTATAGTTGACGATTTCTGGTTGTGATATCATCAATGAGTAAATTTATTAAAATCATTTACTATGATTAGCTTGGGATTCTGGAATGTAATTATTTTAATTACAGTCGCTTTGATTCTCAAATTCAATTGGCGATTAGATAGCGAAAAAACAGCATGGCAAGATTCTTTGTTTTTAAAACATCCTTCGATCCAAAGGTTGACTCAGTTTTTTCGTCAACCTATTGTTAACTTTATTTTGCAAGCAGTTATTGTATTAGTTCTCACCCGATTTCTCTGTTATACCGGTTGGTTGGTTTACAATCTGACTACTCGGCCCGATCCGCCTTACTGGGATTTTAAGTGGTTTTATGTAGCGAGTAGATTAGCCCATCAGCATTTGAGTCCCTTTAATGTCGAGGTGTTTAACATCGGTTTCTGTAGCATCACAAAAGTGTGTGGGTTTATTCCATCTTTTGTTTATCCACCTAATATCATTCCTCCGCTGTGGTTTATGGGCTATTTCCCGATGAAGACTGCATTCACCATCTGGACTTGGCTGCATCTTATTGCCACAGGTTTTGTTTTATGGGGAGCGAATATCTTGTTGGAGTCGCACTCACGAGCTTTTAGGACTATTTGTAGTATATCAGTTGCATTCCTCTACGGTTTTGTCTTCGATCTTCAAGTTGGCAATGTGGCAACTTTTATTGCGGTTCTGCTGTTATGGATGTTTATTTATGCTAGAAAAAATCAGGATGTAATTGCAGGAATTTTATTAGGTGTTGCCCTTTTTAAACCAACTTTAGTTATATTGTTTCTTCCTTATTTTTTAATCAAAAGACGGTTTCCTCTAGTTTTTATATCTCTAGTCACGGTAACTTTTTTGGCAGTTATAGGTCTAGCTGTAACGGGCAATTCCTTAACAGGATTTATACAGGATGCGACTCGTGGATTTCCACTCTGGCTCAATGATCCATCGAATAATGCTTATATTTCTATGAGTCGCCTTGATTTAAGGGTTATGGGGCCGAGATTTTTCCCCGATAGTCCCTTCGTGGCGAAGCTATTTTCTGACTTGATTATTCTGGTGCTAGTTGGTTTAGTGAGTTGGTTTTTTTACAAGAAACAATCTCGCCATGCTTGGTCAAAAAAGGTTGACTTATCTGAAATGGTGCTAATTTCTACTTTGAGTATTGCTATCAACTATTCTCAGCCCACCAGTTCTGTGATGTTAGCACCTGCGGTGGTTTTTTTGCTGAATGATTTATGTTTTCAAATTAAAAATTGTGCCTTCTCTAGGCAAAGAATGTCGGTTTGGTTATTGGGCGTTGGCTGTGTCATGGTGCAAACCGCTGTGATTCATGGCGGGCTGTTGGTGTTTCTAGGAAAGCGGTGGAACTGGAAGGGGGGGGAATTGCCTTATTTGTTTAAAGTAACTATTTTTTCACTACCGAGTTATGCGATTTTAGGCCTTACGTTAAGTGTTTTAGTTTTAGCAATTACCTCTCTTCGTCAAAAACAGGTTGCTGAATTTGACCCTTTGGATCAGGTTTCGGGTTAGAGGAAAAACAAAACCAAACAAAAATATTTGTAGAAGAGTCAAAGAATATCTCTAAAAGAGAATGCCTAGTAGTCCAGTCTCATCACTTTCGTCTGTAAGTCTAAGTCTTACAAAGGAATCAAAATCAAAATCTGCTGCAAACTCAGAGTATGGAACCCTATCTGAATTTAAAGTACAGATATATTGAAAGCCACATCTTCTAGATTCTCTATCGGCAAATTCAAGAGCAAGTCTCACTTGTCTCTCATCAACACCATCAAAAATGGTACTGTCATGAATTAATATACGTGGTGAAGGATCGCGTTCAGACCAAAGCTGTGCCAGCATTAAGTCGTAACAAAATATTTTCATATTATCGATACCTTCGCTGCCATCACGGTTAATCTCTACTTTGAATTGAAAACCATTGTCGTTTACCTCAATAATTAGGCTGCCTGGGGCATCGTAAAGAAATCGAGAGTTTGTATTGAATAGTTCTATAGCTTTGTTTCGTTGAACAAGTCGTTCTTGATAGTCACGACGTGCGCGTTGTAGTAAACGTTCTTTTTCAATCTTTAAAGCACTTTTCCCTTCTTCAAACTTATTTAAGTCTTCTATACGTTTATTAATTTCATTTAAATTAGATACAATTTCGAGATAAAGTTCTTGGAGTCTTGTGAACTCTTCTAAAGCACCATGTGTTTGTAGCACTTCCAATAAAGAAGCACGTTCTTCGGTTTTTTCACGTATGAGACGTTCTCTCGATGAGATATCTCTCCTGATGCGAGCAATTTCACTCGATAGAAATTCGCGACGATTTTCGATAAGTATACGATGAAATGTTTCTACTTCTTCCAATCTTCTAACTACCAAACCCGGGAGTTCAATACCAACACTTTCGTATATACGAGTTACATCATCGGGAGAGGGCTCATTTTCTGCTTCCAGGCTAGATTGATAAAATCCTAATAATTTTAGCTCTGCAATATTGTTATTAGTAGCTTCATGAATTTCCGCAGTCAACCGATTAGCGTTAGCCTCTAGTTCGCGGTATTGAGAAGCTACGCGAAAATTACTTAAAGTTTTTTTTCTCTCGCGTAACTGCGACTCGACTTGGACTTTTAAAGCTTCGAGTTCGCCTAAAGAACCAAATATGCCAATCGCAACTCCTCTCTCTGTATCTTTTTTAAGTTTTTTGATATCATCTAGTAATTTCTGCCGATCCTTTAAAAGTTGTAAATCTCTCGCGTCTTCCCAAGCTAAACCTAGTAGAAAAGCATTATTAACTTGCTTGTCCCACTCAACTTGCTTTCTGTAATGTTCAAACGGAGTAGAAAATGCGTCTCGTCCACGGCGGATAAAATAAGAAATTAGACCTCTAAATGTAGGTTGGAATTTTTTATCTTCATTATCACTTGGCAAACCAAACAAAAGGTTTCCTAGTATTGCCTTCCAATTTATCAGGCTCAGAACTCTTTGCCCTTCTTTTTCTTTGGGCTGAATTGGCCAGGAAGTAGTATCTCCTTCAATTACTACCTTTGACTTGTCAGCAGTATTTCTAGTTACTGTAATAACTTGATTAGAAAGTGTCAACTCTAGGCTAAATGCCCAACCTCGTAAATTTCTAGAGTCCAGTCCTTTAGCTTTTTGTAATGTAGAGCCTAAGCAAAAGTGAATTATTTCAATTAGAGTTGATTTACCTAAACCATTACGAGAGTCTTTGCTCCCAGACTCTTCTGTACGATCGGCCAATACTACATTAAAGCCGGGCCTAAACTCGACAGTTTTAAATGAAGTATGATTACAACGAATAGCACGAATCATCGACGACTCCTACGAAGTATTCCTGCATCGATTTCAATTGCTCCAATAGCGTATAGGATATCTAGAGTCAAAACAAACCGTTCAAAGGTTGCGACTTCCGGTATTGTCGAAACAGCACTCCAAAGTGACGAGACTGTACGTGGATATTCCAAGTGTTCTATTATTTTAGCACCTACCCCCAACAGCGATTTACCGGTATAGATGTGTTTGGTCGGTAAAATCCTTGAGTAGTTATAGGTAGAAGCTGTCTCTGTAGATAGAGTCATCTTTCAAACACCTCGCACTTTTCAAAAAGATAGTAAAGAACTGCTAAGCCTGCTGCTTGTAGATCGTAGTCTGAGCTACAATTGCAAGAAAATGTATGTAAGGCATTAAATAGATCATTTCCCTCTAATCCTGTTGCTCGGAGTCTTTGATACTCCGTCACAAATCCTGCTTTTAGTCTTTCTGGGAAGTCAGGGATTACATTGACCATATTCTCCACAAAGTCGCTAACCATCCTGGCTTGGATTACTCCTGTCATTAGTCTTAATTGAGCCACTCCAGTAAGTTGATTATTCAACATTTTTTCCAAAGGAGCAGTAACAAAGAAGTTAGTATTAGAAGGTATCGGCATAAAAATAATTCCCTGTGTTACCATATTCAATTCCTTGAATGTAATATTTGTCATTGCACTCACAAGAGAATATTGATCTTGTTGACTTTGAGATAGGGAATTTAATTCGATATTATAATCATCAACCCTATTTTTAACTTCCTTGATGTCCTTTTTAAATTTAGCTTTCTGCTGTGGATCTTGAGCAAAACGCAAAGCATCTTCTAATTGCTTCTGTAGTTTGAATTCCTCTTTTATGTTTTCTTCTAAATCTTGCTTACGTTGCTGGTGTGGCTCCACAAATTACCCTCCTATAAACCGCACCATAAACTGTTTTAAACCTTCTTTGAGATTTATTCCTGTACCTAGTTCTAATTCACCTTCATAGTCCAAGATAAAAGGAATAAGAGGCACCGCAACCTTTAATCTATGCTTAAAATCCATTTGAGGTGCATTAATCACTTCGGCGATCTCTTCCTGACTAACAGGTAGAGTAACGCCGCGTTGTTGTAATATAATTAAACTCTCCTGAATACTAGGTAAAATTTTCTGCATTTCTGCATCTGACACTTGGTTAGCTTCTATTGCATCTAACAAAGCAGAAATGGTAGTCACTTGGGATTCATTCAACTGATTTGTGATTGCAGAAATAATATTTTTTTCACCAGCCTCATAATGGGCTAGTAATCCTTGTCGCAGGTTGTTAATGTTTGCATAAATAGCTTTCTGCCCAGCATATAATCGGTCTAATGTGTTGTTCATCTCTTCTAACTGGATAGCTACGCTGTGCATTTGTACAGTTGATTCACCAGTTATCTGCTGATACAGTTGATCGTATTCCTGCTGATAGCGATTCGCTGATTCCCTTAATTGCTCAATTGCTCGATTATATTTAGCCCTGCGACGTGGCTCATCTTCATAACGTAACTCATCTTCGTAGTCTTTGAGTAAAGCGGAATCGGGTGCATCTCAGTTTGGCAAATACATCAAATTGAAAGTTGACCATTGAGATAAGCACAGCGAAGAGCAAGGATA